>ONLC01000039.1 GCA_900318545.1 uncultured Eubacteriales bacterium | reverse complement strand
CGGAGAGAGCTCAGGCTCTCTCTTTTTTATTTGATGATTGACAAGTCAGCCCGATATGTGCTATATTATTCATAGAACTGTCTGTCTTTGTCAGGCAGAATAAGAAAAAGGAGCTAAAAAAATGGCTTCCGCTAAAAGAGATAAGAAAAAGAAAAAATATTTTAAGCTTCGCAAGCACAGAATATGGCTGCCTATCATTATGTTCTTTGTGATATCCGTGATGATATTCTTTATAATGCTGCTGTTGATGACTGTGTTTGCAGAAGCATCTGTGCAGTCAAAGCTTACCTCCGAGTACAGCCATATAATGGCTGTGACCTCTGTTTACAATACGGAGAACGGTCAGCAGGCGGCACTCGATCTTATGGAAAAGGAGAACTGGACGTATATCCTGAGGGATAAGAACGGAAAGGTTCTTGCATCAAGGGGCGATGATACCTGCGGTGAGAAGGAAAGCCTTCTCTATATGGAATACAATGATCCCGACGATGATGAGGACACGGTCAAGGTAGTAAAGGTTCCGACATATACCGATACGGAGAGGAGCTTCCTCAGTGCTGACAGCGACGGAGATATTGAGCTTGAATATATGAAGCTGCTTCGTAATATGGCTGAAAATGATGAGCTGAAAAAAGCATTGTCTTCTGATAAAGACAATGAAAAGTCGCTGGGTCAGGCAATTGAAACAATAAAGATACCTATCTGGCTGAGCGTGCCGACAGACGGAGATTCGACCCTCATAGTTAAGGTAAACGTTATGGCACAGATGACGGATATTGCCGCTATGCTTGTTGCAATACTCGCTATGATAATTGTAATGGCAATAGTGATGATAATAATATTTATCCATGCTGTTTCAAATGCACTCTATCAGAGCAAGGTCAAAAAGCTTTTCTTCAATGATATCTCAACCGACGGCCGCAGCTGGATGTGGTTCCTCTTTAACGCAGAGCATATCCTCAGAAAGCGCAAGTGGGCAAAAACTCGCTTTGCGGTAGTGGATCTGACCTTTATAAACTACAGAAGCTTCTGTCTCTGCCACTCTATAGAAGAGGGCGACAGGGTGCTTACAGCTATACACCAAATGATAGCAAAGTCGCTTGGCAGAAATGAGATATGTGCAAGAAACAGTGAGGGCACCTTTGATCTGCTGCTTATCGAGGACTCAGCTCAGCAGGCGGAGCAGCGTATCAAGGAGCTTATTCTGCAGCTTGAGCATACAGATGAGGCTCACCGCTTTGCTTTCCATGCGGGAATATACATGGTAGAGCCCGTGGAGAATACATCGGGGCTGTTCCCGAGAAGAAAAAATGTAGACATCGAGGAGTACCACAATAACGCATCTAATGCAAGGTCGGCACTGGACGGACGAGAGGACTCGGGTGTATCACTCTTTGACAGTAAGTTTATGGAGGACCAACGCTGGCGAGATACCGTTCAGGAGCAGCAGCAAAAGGCACTGGACAATGAGGAGTTTGTAGTATACTATCAGCCTAAGTATGATCCACGCACTGAAGAGCTCAGAGGTGCTGAGGCACTTATCCGCTGGCAGTCGCCAGAGTTTGGTTTTGTTACCCCTTATAGGTTTATACCTATCTTTGAGAAAAACGGCTTTATAACCGAGATCGACCACTATATGATATCCCATGTTGCAAGAGATCAGAAACGCTGGCTCGATCAGGGATATAAGTGCGTGCCTGTGTCGGTCAACGTGTCCCGTGCCCACTTTATAGAGAGCGACCTTGCCGAGCAGATAAGAGACCTTGTTGACAGCGAGGGAGCACCTCACAGCTGTATAGAGATAGAGCTTACCGAGAGTGCATTCTTTGATGACAAGAAGGCTATGATAAATACGATAATGAAGCTAAAAGCGTATGGCTTCTCGGTTTCTATGGACGATTTCGGCTCGGGCTATTCGTCGCTCAATTCGCTGAAGGATATGCCTCTTGATGTGCTGAAGCTTGATGCGGAGTTCTTCCGAGGCGAGGCTGCCGATACCGAGAGGGGAGAGATAGTAGTCTCCGAGGCTATCAGGCTTGCAAAGAGCCTTAATATGAAAACTGTTGCTGAGGGCGTTGAGGTCAGGGAGCAGGTAGACTTTCTGGCACAGCAGGAATGTGATATGATACAGGGTTATTATTTCGCAAAGCCTATGCCCCATGACGAGTATGAGCAGAGAATGAAACAATAGTCAGTAGGGTGATGCTTGTGAGTGCTGTCATAGGATTTATTAAAGAGAATATCGCTTGTGACATTCTTGTGCTCATGGGTATCGGAGCTATACTTATGACCTATGTGCTTGCTCCGAGGGCAAGCGAAAAGGAGGGTCACTCTGTTTCAGGAATACCTGCTGTAGGCGGAATACTGATAGCGCTGGGCTTTCTGACCTCATCGGTGAAGTGGCTTGCACTGCTGGGACTGGCAGACCCCGGGCTCTCGTTTCTGCTGTTCAGGGGCATACCTGATTTGATACTGTATCAGAGAGAGCAAAAAAACGAACTTCCGCCTGAGGAGTATGACGGCGCAAGGGTAGTGGAGTACAGCACCTACAACAAGTGCTACGACGAGATAAGGCGGCCGATAAAGGACTATCCGAACTCGTATACTACTCATACGATAGTGCGCTACATTATCACTGATAACGGCGGAAGGTATAAGCTTATAGGTTATGATAATGCAAAAAGATATATCACTCTTTCGGAGCATTCAACTGTTGAGAAATGCAAAAAGGCAGCATCTAAGAAGGCGAACTGGCTGGAGCGATGAAGACTAACAGATGAAAAAACTGTCCTGTTTTTGCAGGACAGTTTATTTTTCGGCTTTGTTCAGTTTCAGCTTTTTCATAAGCAGCTGTGCGGCGATACCCGTAAATACGCCTGCGATACTGCCCGTAAAGATCAGAAACGGCAGGTAGGTAATAACGGCAGTTGTCTGCATTACGACGATAGCGGCAGCTGTCTGCCCGAGGTTATGGAGCACTGCCGAGAACAGGCTTGCTATCCATACGTGCTCCTCGTCAATGAAATGCCGCAGTATAAGCATACCTCCAAGGCAGAGCAGTCCTCCCGTAAGGCTGAAGGGTATCGCCATAAGATTCCCTCCGAAAACAGCTCCGAGCATTACCCTTATGAGCAGTATTGCGAGCACCTCATGCCAGCGGTAGCGGTAAACCGCATATACCGTAATTATATTTGCAAGCCCGAGCTTGACTCCCGGGACAGGCACAGGGTTTGGTATCTGCATTTCAACCACAAAGATTATAAGTGCCAGAGCTGTAAGCAGCCCGAGCCTTACAAGCCGCCTTGTTTTACTGAGTTGCGGCATCGAGCTCACCGCCTTCCTTGTACCTTATCATCAGCTTGTTCGGCAGGCACACTATAGGCACACCGCTCTTGCTGAGATGCCCTGTTTTAACACAGGTATGGTCGGGACAATCGGCTTCGCCCATGTAAATGTCACCGTTTTCAATCTTTATCACATTTTTTCTGCCCTTATATTCGACGATTATCTCACGGTCCCTTTCAAGGCTCAGATCGAGAGTATATATAGTTTTTCCGTCCGAGATTATCTCGACAGTTTTACCCTTCGACCGCAGCAGCATATAAGCACTCACAGCACCGCTTATGATGATAACAGCCAGTGCGGCGGATATCCAGATTCTTTTTCCTTTCATTGTGGTACCTCTGTTAAGAATATTTCCCAACCAATTGTACCATGCCCGAGAGTTTTTGTCAACAAACTGTCACGGCTGAGGGCAGGGAGGTGCAAAAATAAGCTGCACAGAAATCATCCGTGCAGCTTTTCTGTCCATGTTTTTAGCCCTTGTTCTGAGCGGCTACAAGACTCTCTCCGCAGTAGATCTGACGAAGCTTCGGCTTTTCGATCTTACCTGTGGGGTTCCTCGGTACCTCTGCGAAAATGATCTTGTGAGGTCTCTTGTACCTTGGGAGCTTGCGGCAGAATTCGTTGATGTCGTCCTCTGTGCAGGGGTGGTCGGGCTTGAGCTCGATGATAGCAGCAGCTATCTCACCAAGACGCTTATCGGGCAGACCTATAACAGCTACGTCCTTGATAGCATCGTTGCTTCTGAGGAAGTCCTCTATCTGTACAGGGTAGAGGTTTTCGCCGCCGCTGATGATAACATCCTTCTTTCTGTCAACAAGGAAGATAAAGCCGTCCTCGTCCTCCTGAGCCATATCACCTGTGTACAGCCAGTCACCGTGAAGCACCTCATCGGTAGCCTTCTGATCTCTGTAGTAGCAGGTCATAACTCCGGGGCCCTTAACAGCCAGCTCACCGACCTCACCACGGGGTACGGTATTGCCGTTTTCGTCAATGATCTTTGTCTCCCAGCCGTAGCCTGCCTTGCCTATAGCTCCGACCTTATGTATGTTCTCAACTCCGAGGTGTACGCAGCCGGGGCCTATGGACTCGCTGAGACCATAGTTAGTATCGTACTGATGATTCGGGAAGACCTTCTTCCACCTTGCGATAAGAGAGGGCGGAACAGGCTGAGCACCAATGTGCATAAGTCTCCACTGGGAGAGCTCATAGTCAGCGAGGTTCACATCGCCCCTGTCGATAGCATCAAGGATATCCTGTGCCCATGGCACAAGAAGCCATACTATAGTACATTTCTCGTTCGAGACAGTCTCAAGAATGAACTTTGGCTTAACTCCTTTAAGAAGCACAGCCTTTGAGCCAGAAATAAGGCTTCCGAACCAGTGCATCTTAGCACCGGTATGATAAAGAGGAGGAATGCAGAGGAACACATCATCTCTCTGCTGACCGTGGTGGTTCTGCTCGACCTTACATGAGTGCATAAGGCTCTCATGGTTATGCAGTATAGCCTTAGGGAAGCCTGTAGTTCCCGAGGAGAAATAGATTGCGGCATCGTCTTTGTCAGTCAGCTTTATATCGGGAGCCGTACTCGGACAGTTCGCAACGAGCCTGTCATAGTGCTCGGCAAAGGTGGGACAGTTCTCTCCTACATAGAAAAGGAGCCTGTTTCTGCTGATCTCATCAGCTATCTCCTCAACTCTGCCGATGAACTCGGGGCCGAACATCAGCACATCTACCTCTGCAAGGTCAAGACAGTACTTGATCTCATCAGAGGTATACCTGAAATTAAGCGGCACAGCAAGAGCACCTGTTTTGAGTATACCAAAATAGATGGGCAGCCATTCAAGACAGTTCATAAGGAGGATACCCACCTTATCACCCTTGGTAACGCCCCTTTTGAGGAGCATATTTGCAAAGCGGTTTGCCTTTTCATCGAACACGCTCCAGGTTATCTCACGTCTGTAATGACATTCAGGGTCGGGCTCAATGAGCTCGTACTCCTTCCATGTGACTCTTTTTCTTTCCTTGATCTCGGGATTGACCTCGACAAGGCTTACATCATTTCCGTATTCACGCGCATTTCTTTCGAGAAGCTCAGTGATTGGCATCATTATCGTCCTTTCATTTTAGCAATATAAAGATTAAAAGCATAAAAGTATTAAACCAATAACAGTATACCACAATTCGCAAAAAATGTAAAGCCTTTTTTATACAAAAAGCAGAAAGAATATATTTTTTATAAAAAGGGCTTGATTTTTCATCCGAGATAGTGTATAATATATTAGTCGCTGATAGCGGCATTAATACGGAGACGTATCGAAGTGGTCATAACGGGGCGCACTCGAAATGCGTTAGCCCTTAACCGGGCTCGTGAGTTCGAATCTCACCGTCTCCGCCAGTATGTACGGCAGTCCTCTTTTTAGGAGGGCTGCTGTTTTTTTGTTGTTCCTGTTTTTGTCCGTTGCTGCGGCAGCTCGTCCCGATAAAAATTCAATGTGGATAGCAGAATATGAAAGCTGATGATCCGGTTTGTATATTCGACTGTAATTCACAAAATCTTTACGCTTTGTTCTATATTTTTTTGAGCTAGGATTTAATATATAGATGCTGGAAGTGTTAAGAATAAGTGGTAAAGGGGGTGTATTATGTCAAAACCGGATCTTACTAAAGTCGGAAAAATGCTTGATTTCTGCGGAATAATATGTTACACTATACTATGAGAACAGTATCTGTACTGATCGAACGGAGGTGTCGGCTATGACTTACAATATTCCTGACAGAGTTTATAAGGACATCATCAGATTTGCAGATGCCGACAAGATCTTGAAGATCATTCTTTTCGGTTCCCGTGCCAAAGGGACTCACACAGAGCGCAGCGATATCGACATTGCTGTAAGCGGAGGAGATTTTGATGCCTTTTATTATGACATCAAGGAAAAGATCCATTCGCTTCTTACGTTTGATGTCATTGACCTTGACAAGAACGTTTCCGAGGAACTAAAAAAAGAGATCGACAGGGACGGTGTGATAATTTATGAAAAAGCTTGATAATTTTTCCAACTGCCTTAAAATATTGAAAACCGCCGATTTTGAAATGGCAAATAATAACGAGATTTACAGGATCGGCGTAGTCGGACAATTCAACATAACTTTTGAGCTTGCGTGGAAGGCTCTTCAGGCTGTGCTGAGAGCTCACGGTGCAGAAGGATCGGAAACAGGCTCTCCAAGAGAGATACTCCAGCTCGGATACAAAGTCGGATTTATAAATGATGAGTCCGTATGGATCACTATGCTGAAAAAGCGAAACACAGCCATTCACATATATAATGAGGAAGATATTGACGAGCTGCTCCTTCTTATCCGTGACAGCTTTATACCTGCATTTGCTGTGCTTGAGGGCACACTGAAAGATAAGATGAAAGGCATTGACGATCAGGAGTAAAAATAACAGAGCGCTGTCACTCCGAACCCATATAAACTAAACTTTTGGACAAGCAAAAAAGCTCCCATGTATCGGGAGCTTTTTGCCTATATTCCTGTAAGATCACGAACTGCCTCGGAGGCTGCAAGCAGGCCTGCCGCAGAAGGCACAAACGAAAGTGAGCCCGGAACAGCCCGTCTGCCTGCACTGTCATTGTCATGAATCTCAGCCCTTGGCTTTTGCGGCAGCTCGTCAGACCAGACTGCCTTTACCTTTGTAATGCCCCTTTTTCTGAGCTCCAGCCTTATGACCTTTGCCAGCGGACAAACCGAAGTCTTTGATATATCCGTCACCCGAAAGCGTGAGGGGTCAAGCTTGTTGCCTGCACCCATACAGCTGATGACGGGAACTCCGTTTTCCTTTGCACAGCGGATTATCTCAAGCTTTGCCGTTACGGTATCAACAGCATCTATTACATAGTCATACTGAGAAAAGTCAAACTCAGCTGAGTTGTCGGGCATAAAAAACGTATTGTAAGCATTTATAACAGTGTCGGGGCAGATGTCAGCTATACGCTCCTTTGCGGCCTCGGTTTTCTGCCTGCCGACAGTTGAGTGCAGGGCATATATCTGCCTGTTTATGTTCGAGAGCGACACCGTGTCATTGTCGATAAGGTCCAGTGTCCCCACTCCGCACCTTGCGAGTGCCTCGGCAGTGTAGCCGCCAACACCCCCTATCCCGAAGATCGCCACTCGGGCTTTTCTGAGTTTTTCGAGCCCCTCCTCGCCCAGCACCATTACCGTTCTTGAATACTGTTCGTTCATAAGCTTACCTCATCAGGGGCTTACCGCAGCTTGAGCAGTAAAAAGCGTTCGGTCTGCACGCTGCACCGCAGCAGGTACAGAATACCTTTCCTGCGGGCGGAATTGGATTTGCCGCCTGCTGAGGCTGGGCGTAGGTCGTGCCTGAGTATGTCTGCGTCTGACCGTAGCTGTTCTGCGGCTGATATGTGCCGTAGCCATTCGGAGCGTTCTGATAGGTATTGTATTGACCTCCCTGAACGTAGGGGTTATTGTAGCCGTACTGCTGTCCGAATTGCTGGTAGGGCTGCTGCATATAGCTGCCGATGAGATTGCTCTCGTGCATATAATTGTGAGGCACCTCCTGCTTTGAGGAGCGGCGTACACGGGAAAGAGCAAGTATGTCGAGCACGATAATGAATATAAAGAACACACCTATAAAAATATACTCCCTCGCAGCGGAGGACACCATCAGGCAGAAGTCATAAATTCCGTGCAGAATTATAGCTGTGATAATACCTGTCCTTCTCTGAGAGCGGCTGCCCTGAATGTCGCCGACTGCCTCACGGTACTTAGCCTGACCGTAGTAGTATCCCATATAGATTCCAAAGGTACAGTGCCCGGGGATAGAAAGCAGTGCTCTTGCAATTGCAGTGCTCATACCGCCGGTGCTGTTGAAAACGTACATAACGTTCTCGATAGTCGCAAACCCGAGAGATACAAATACGCTGTAAACAATGCCGTCAAAGCGGTAGTTGAAATACTTGCTCTTCCACGACCCCAGATACAGCATTATGTACTTGAAGCCCTCTTCCGCAAGGGCTATGATAAGAAAGCAAAGTATAAAGAAGTAAAGGTGTACCTCTTTTATGCCCGATTCCTTCAGTATAATATCCTGACCTAAATACTCAAAAAGTGCCGCAGGTATGCAGGAGAGCACACCCAGAAAAAACAGCTTGGCAAGCAGGCCTATCGGCTCCTTTTCATGAGGGTCACGCATATATATGTATACCAGCAGTATCACAGGCGGCACTATAGCACCTGCGAGAAGCAGCCACGAATCTGCTCCCGAGCTTACACTCAGCGATCTGCTGAGAACCATAGGCATATTAACAGAAAGAAGTCCCATAAGAACACTCCTTAGTTTATTGTTTTAATTATTATATCACATTATGCCGAATAATGCAAGTGGAAGATAGCTCCTTGTTTCATATTTTTATATATTGTTAAGTATTGCTAAATAATGTGGATTGTTGCATAAAACAGGAGCAGTAAAATTGTTCAAAGTGGTGAAATGGAAGCGTATTGCTTGACAATTCGGACAAGGCGTGATATATTTAATGTGTGTAAAAATATATAGTCTTGTAAATATTGGTAATAATATTTTTATATCTCACAGCAAAGGAGAAGGTATTTATGTTTAAGAAAGTATTTTCGGTACTGTCATCGGCAGCACTGGCAGCAGCTCTTCTGAGTGCTGTGCCTGTAAGTGCAGCAGAGCTTGACAATTCCGATAAAACAGCTCAGGAAGTTGTCAGTGAAATGGGCATAGGCATAAACCTCGGAAACACATTCGAGGCCTGCGGCTCATGGATAAGCAAGGGCAGTGTTTCAAATTATGAAACTGCATGGGGCAGCCCGATCATCACCGAGGCGATGATAAAGGGCTATGCAGATGCAGGCTTCAAGACTCTGAGAATACCTGTGGCTTGGTCTAATATGATGGATTCTGATTACAATATCGATCAGGCTTACATCGACAGAGTCAAGGAGGTAACTCAGTGGGCTATTGATGCTGATATGTATGTTATCGTCAATGAGCACTGGGACAGTGGCTGGATTGAGGAGTATCCTGAGAACAAGGAAGAGGTCATGAAGCATTATACTGCTATCTGGACACAGGTAGCTGATGCGTTCAAGGATTTTGACGACCACCTTATTCTGGAGTCTCAGAACGAGGAGCTCGGCAACTGGCCTGATCTGTGGAACCGCTGGGGCGGCACTGCAGGCAAGGAAGAGGCTTATCAGTATGCACTTGATTTTAATCAGGAGTTTGTAGATGTCGTAAGAAAGAGCGGCGGAAACAATGATGACAGACTTCTGCTCATTTCGGGTATCATCACAGATATCGATCTTACCTGCGATCCACTGTTCCGGATGCCTGAGGACCCTGCTGATATGATGGCTGTATCGGTACACTACTACACACCTTGGGATTTCGCAGGCGATAATGACAAGGACCTTTACTGGGGCGACATTCCCGATTATGCAGAGCTCAACAAGTATATGAATATGCTCTATGATACATTTGTAAGCAACGACATTCCTGTTATCATCGGTGAGGCCTGCAATGGTACACACATTGATAAGAAGGAAGGCGACTCCGCAAGAACATACTTTGCAGAGACCTGCCGTGAGGCTTATGAGAGAGGTATGTGCCCTGTGCTTTGGGATATCACCTATGCCGAGAACCAGCCGGTTGTGAACCAGATATATAACAGACGTACACAGGAGCTGACTGACCCGGCACTCGGAAATGAGCTTGCAGATATCGTTGCAGCCGGTCAGAAGAAGATAAGCACTATCGAGGCTGAGGATATCACCCTCAAGTACGGTGAGAGCATAGTTCCCGAGTTTACAGCAAACGGAGGCTCAGCCTCCTATCAGCTCGCCAAGGATACCAATGTGATCACATTTGAAGATGGTGCTATTGTAGGAACCAAGCCCGGCTCTGTACAGCTTTATGTTTTCACTCTAGGTGACGATGAGTATACAGAGGCCTTCAAGCAGATCACTGTCAAGGTTGAAAAGGGCGAGCTCCCTGTTAAGCCTGAGAGAGAGATGGAGGTTTACGGCGACCGGTACAAGACCAATACCGATATCGAGCTCCCCGAGGGCTGGACATGGGACGAAACCGTAGATCTTGTTGACGGTCAGGAGGTTGTTGCAAAGGCATCGTACTATGACAGCAACTATCAGAACGCTACTATGAGCATACTCATCACATGGCATAAGGACGCTCCTGCAGACGAGAGCAGCTCCAGCTCCAAGGCAGCTGATGAGAGCAAGAGCAGCACTACCTCAAAGGCAGCTGAGACTGAAACCAAGACCACAGCAGCAGCTTCCACAGTAAACGCAGCAACAGGTGCAGCAGCAGCTACCTCTGCATTTGCAGTTACAGTTCTTGCGGCAGCAGCAGCTATCGTAATAAAGAGAAAAGAAAAGTAACAAAATGATCTGAAGCAGTCGGGTGAGAGCCCGACTGCTTTTTGTGTATATTCGTTACAGTAAACGTTTTAGAATTGCAGAGATAAGTTAAAGTTGACAAATCTTATCTGAATATTGAAAATGAATTTACAATTTATTGTTGAATGGGGTAGGGGAGTGTGCTATAATTCTTTTGTTTAATTGAAAAAAAGTATGATTTACAATTTGGGGGATCGCTTATGTTTAAGAAGATAGTAAGCATACTGGTAAGTGCAGCGGCAGCTGTGTCAATGCTTGCAGTTACAGCAAGTGCCGAGGTCAGCGATGTAAATATCGACTGTTCAGATGCAAAAAATGCAGGCACCTGGGGAAAGAGTTTGTCAATCCCTGCGGAGAAGTTCGAGCTTGGCAGGATAACCGAGAAAACTCAGATAGTTCTCACCTTTGAGCTCGTTGACAAAAAAGGCGAGGATCTCAGCTCGTCACCTGTTGCTTTGGCTGTTCAGGCTGATAAGGATACTGAAAACCCTTTTGCTGATGATAAGGGTGCTGTCTGGGCAGAGGTTCAGCCTAAGAGCTTTGATGAGAGCAGTGCGATGTTCTACTATGAGGACATAGTCAAGGCTTACGGAAGCAAGGATTTCAGTAAGGTAACTTATGTGCATATAATAGCTCCCTCGTCTGCGATAATCAAGGCAAGCTCAATGTATATAACTGACTGTAACGATACCGTCCCTGAGACCACTACCACCACGACCACAACCGTGACCGAGGAAGCTCCCGAGGAGGAGACCACGACTACTACAGCCGCAGAGACAACTACCACAGCTCAGACTGCACAGGCGGCATCATCGGCTGATAAGACAAGCTCGTCGTCGGGAAATGTTCTTTTCGTAGTTATCGGAGTAGTTTGCGGAATAGGACTTGCAGTAGCTATAATCTTTATTATTATGAGCAAGAAGTCCAGCAAGGCATTTGATACGACTACAGGAAAGTTCGTTGATAAGAAGAAAATGAAGTAAAACTTGCCGCAGGCTGAGAAGGCTTGCGGCTTTGTTATAAAGGAGTTTATTATGAGAATAATGGCTATAGATCACGGAGATGTAAGAACAGGGGTAGCTGTCTGTGATAAATCCGAGCTGCTGGCATCGCCTGTCGGAAC
>ONLC01000066.1 GCA_900318545.1 uncultured Eubacteriales bacterium | reverse complement strand
ATATTCAGATATATCTGCGGATTAAAGCCCTGAGTATACCACACGGGAAGCTTCGTTTTCTTGATGATACGCTGAATAGCTCTTTTCATATCAAGGTGGGATATGTAGATCATTCTTCCCTTTTTTGAGAAAACTATCCTGTACTCAAAACGCTCTATGCGAAGCCTTGCATTTTTGGGTTCAATTACCGCCACAGTAAACACCTCCGCATTCTGCCTTTATGCCGCAGCCCGAGCAGCCCTCGGCACAGTTTCTGGTTGTAACGCCCTCGTGAGCTCTCTTGTTCTCACGTACAAGGAAGCTGTGAGACACCATATAATCAAGGTGCGACCACGGTGCGACCTCCTCATAGGAGCGGTGTCTGTTTGCGTAGAAGGCAGGGTCTATACCGCACTCCTCAAAGGCTTCGAGCCACTTATCGAATTTGAAATGCTCGTCCCAGCCGTCAAGATAACAGCCCTTTTTCCATGCCGAATAGATCACCTTGGAAAGCCTGCGGTCGCCCCTTGCAAGGACAGCTTCGAGGATAGATGTGTTTGAGTAATGCATACTGAGCTTTATCTTGCCTGTGGTAAGGCTTGAAAGCAGGTGCTCCTGCTTCTCCTTTATCATCTCGGGGGTGTCCTGAGGTTCAAACTCAAAGGGAGTGAAGGGCTTCGGAACAAAGGTTGCAGTTGAAACAGATACCTGCACTCCTCCCCTGCCCCTGTTTTCCTTCGGAGTCTCGTAGTATAGGTCTACTACCTTCTGAGCAAGCCTTGCTATGCCTGCCACATCGTCGAGTGTTTCGTCAGGAAGACCCAGCATAAAGTAGAGCTTAACTGTGGTATATCCACCCATAAAGGCTGTCTTGCAGGTACTCAGAATCTCCTCCTCGGTGAGGTTTTTGTTTATAACATCTCTGAGCCTCTGAGTGCCTGCCTCGGGGGCAAAGGTAAGGCCGCTTTTTCTGACTGCCTTTATCTTTTCCAAAAGCTCATCGCTGAAGCTGTCTATCCTGAGTGACGGGAGCGAGAGGTTTATATTTGCTTCATCGGTATAATCGGAGAGCTCATCAAGAAGCTTGTTTATTTTCGTATGGTCGCTGGTCGAGAGCGAGGACAGTGATACCTGCTCATAGCCTGTCTGCTCGCAGAGGCACTTTGTTTCGTGCTTTATGGTATCAACGCTCTTCTCTCTGAACGGTCTGTAGATAAAGCCTGCCTGACAGAAGCGGCAGCCTCTTATACAGCCGCGGAGCACCTCTACAACTGCCCTGTCATGAACTATCTGAGTAAAGGGCACTACGAAGGCATCGGGATAGTATACGCTGTCAAGGTCGGGAATGACCCTCTTTTTTATTATAGCAGGTGCTTCGGGAACGTTCGGAGTGATACTCCTGACTGTGCCGTCTTCGTTATAATCAACATCATAGAACCTCGGAACATAGATACCCTCGATCTTACAGGCCTCACGCAGAAATTCGTCCTTAGTGGGATTTGAAGGCTTCATTCTTTCGTAAAGCTCCATAAGCTCAACATTTACCTCTTCACCCTCTCCAAGAATGAAGATATCTATAAAATCTACAAGCGGCTCGGGATTGCAAACACAGGGGCCGCCTGCGACAACAATCGGTGTAAGCTCTGTTCTCTCGCTTGCAAGAACAGGTATGCCTGCAAGGTCAAGCATCTGGAGCACGTTATTAAAGGAGAGCTCATATTGCAGAGTAAAGCCTATGAAATCAAACTCGGTGAGAGGGTCTAAGCTCTCCAAAGCGTAGAGGGGGATATTGTTCTCACGCATAAGGGCTTCAAAATCGTTCTCGGGCATAAATACACGCTCGCACCACCAGTTCTCACGGGCATTTTTCAGACCGTACAGTATCTTCATTCCCAGGTGCGACATTCCCACATCGTAGGTATCGGGAAAGCAGAACGCAAAACGCACATCAACCCTCGACTTGTCCTTGATAACGCTGCCGACCTCGCCGCCAATGTACCTGGCAGGCTTCTGAGTTTTAAGCAGGAGCTTTCCCAGCTTTTTTCTGATCTCCTCCATTTTATACCTCCTGAACTTATTTATATAAGTATAGCAAATTATCTGCGAAAAATCAAGTCTCAGCGATAAAGCAAGCTTACGCAGCGGCAAGCTCAAAGATAATACAAAGCAGAGAAAAGGTAAAGGAGCGTATTGCACTGCTCTCTGCTTGACACAAAATGCAGCAGATGATATAATAATTGTATATTTTTTCAGTACAGAGGTCTACTATGAAATTTCTGATCTATGATGACAACCCTAAACACAGCACAGAGCTGAAAGAACTGATATTACAACAGTCCGAAAGAGCTGAGACCGATATAGCTTCAAATGCTGACGAGGCAAGGGATATGCTGATGAACACGCACTATGACGCTGCGTTTATCGACATCGAGCTGGACAGCGGTATCAGCGGCATTGACTTTGCAGAAGAAATCAGGCAATTACGAGCCATAACAGCTCTAATATACATAACAGCCCACATACAATACGCAGAGGAGATATTCATAACATCGCCTGATGCACTGCTGTTGAAGCCCTTCTCTGCCGAAAGCGTAAAGCGAGTGCTTGACATACTCTCACGCAAGAAGCAAAACAGTGCACCTGCGGCCATTGTGCTTGGCCGACGAAAGCCCGAAAGGATCGAGCTGGACAGGATTTCCTACGTTGAGACCAGAGCGCGATATCTATACTTTTACGATCAGAGCTTTACACAGGCATATTGCTTTTTTGACATAAAGATCAACCAGATAAAAAGCAAACTGCCTGATTATTATGTGTGGTGCCACAAGAGCTTTTGCGTAAATATGAATTATGTCGGGAGACTGGAGAGGTTCAGGTTCATAATGAAAAACGGTTGCGAGATACCGATCAGCCAGAACCGCTACATCGATACCAAGAACCGATTTCTGCACTTTCTGGAGGACGGAATATGAAGGAAGCTGTCTATTTTGCAAATGCCTTTATCCAGACCATAGTTTTCACCTTCCTGTTCTTTGAGCTGCTGAAGCCCCACAAAAGCTTTGCCTTTATGACGATATGCTGGTTTGCAGCACTGTCGCTGATAAGAACACTGATAATCACAGGCGTTCTGAACGAGAAATACAGTGTTCTATTAAAAGAACTGCCGCCGATCCTGCTGGTGCTTTTTGCATTTGAGGACAAGCTGCGGCAAAAGATCACTGCCTATCTTATGATGTGGATAGTAGGGCTGGCAGCAGAGCTTACGGGCTACCTTGTGATGTGGCAGGTATTCTCAATAGACAAGGATTACGCTCTCTCCATGGATGGGCAGGAACCCATTGGTGTATGGGCAGGCAGACTGCTGGTTTGCAGCATGATGCTTGTGACCTCGATCATCATAATAATGATCAGAAACAGGAAAAAGCTCAAGGCCGAAAGGCTTTCCTCACGTCTGCTGCTTATACTTGCCTGCACGACAGCGCACTCGGTTTACCTGACGTTATTCTACTACTTTAATTCCGATACCATCGACCAGACCGACAATCTTGTACAGGTACTGTTTCAGGCTCTGCTGTACACGGTGATATTTTTTCAGTATTACAGCACAAAGCGTATGAGTGCCATAGCCGCAAGAGAAGAAGCCCTGAACGCCTCTGAGGCAGAAAAGGAGAACGAAATGCGTTATATTGAGCTTGCCGACAGCAAGCTTCGGGACATAAATGCGCTCCGTGAGGATCTCAGCAGGCAGCTCATAAAAGTAAGAAAACTGATCAAGGACAGAGAGCAGCGGCAAAAAGCCGAAGCGATAATGGACGAGATGTCTGAAAGGCTGTCGGAGATAAAGGCTGTGAATTTCTGCGATGACCACACCCTGAACGCAGTGCTTACCATCAAGCTCAATGAGCCGAAGGTCAGGGATATACGCATCAGTATACTGCTGAGGGACTGTGCAAGGTCCGGTGCTGACAGCTATGATATGTGCAGCATCGTTTCAAATATGCTGGACAATGCCATTGAGAGCTGTCTGCGTGAGCCTGACCCCTCGAAGACATTTATAGAGATACGCAGCGGCATCAAAGGGGGATTTTTTGTAATAAGGGTGGCAAATACCTGCACGCTGCCTTTCAGCCCACGAACAACTAAGGGCGAGGGACACGGCTATGGCATCAAGATAATTGATGAGCTCTGCCGCAAAAACAACGGCGAGTTCACCGCAGAGCAGAGAGGCAGCGAGGTAATCTCCTGTGCATTTTTAAGGGTGGATGAGATATGAGCACAGCACAAATAATCTGTTATGCAGTAATACAAAGCATCATAACGGTGTTCCGGCTTTGCAGACTGCTCACACTCCGAAGAAGCTTCCTGCAGTCTACAGCAATACTTTCGGTGCTGACGCTGCTTATTGGGCTTTGCGCACACGCAATAATAGGGAATAACAGCGGAGTGCCTGCATCTGCGCTCTCTGCGGCAGCAGGGTTCGGCTTCACCCTGCTGAGCTTTGACGGCAGTTTGAAAGCAAAAGCCTCAGCTTATCTTTCAGGGATTCTCATAAGCCTTGCAGCAGTACTCGGAGCAGAACTAACTGCACGAACCATATTTGGCAGCACTGCACCTGCAGCGCCCTCACAGATGCTCTTTCTTGATCTGTTTATGATTCTTGCACTGGCGGTGCTGACCACAAAAAAGCTGCGAAAGAAAGAAAATGCAGGACTGCTGCTTATGATGCTCCTGTTCTCAGCACTGCATCTGGCGTTTCTTGTAATTTTCTTCATCACCTGCAGCACAGCAGCAAGCGATGTCAACTGCCTTATGCAGCTATGCTTCCAACTTATACTCTATGTGCTGATAACTGTTCTTTACTTCAACTCTCTGCGTTTAGCAGAGCTTGAACGGCGTGAGGCCGAGGCTCGCCGCATATCGGAAGAGATGAAAGAAAACCGCCGCTACTTCATGCTTGCCGACAGCAAATTCTCTGAGATATCCCATATCAGGCACGATATACAAAACCACCTCTCCACCGCCCGACTGCTTATGGAGGATAACGACAGCATCGGCTCAGCCGAGTCAATTATTGATGCTATCGAACAACGGCTCAAAAACATATAGCGAACACCCGAAAAAATGAACGGCTGTTCTCCCGATAATGGGAGGACAGCTTTTTTACGCTCTGTCGGTTTATATTTGTTTTTTAACAAAAACGCTTTAATTTTGTCGAAATGATTGATTTTGCTATGTGTATCTCTTACAATTGAATATGACCGGGGCTGCCCTGCTCCGGAGAAAGGCAGTGATACTATCATGAGATGCAGCAATTGCGGAAAAAAACTTGCAGACGGAGAAACCTTCTGCCCTATATGCGGACAAAAAGTTCACTTTCAGAGGACCCAAGCACACACACAGGTACCGCCAAACGGTGGAGGATACGCTCCGCCGCCCCCTCCTCCGCCGCAGCCCATTCCTTCACCTGCACCGCAGCCCATTCCCTCACCGACACCTATCAAGGTAAACGGCTTACGTTCAGCGGCAGCAAGCGCAAAAAGCTTTCTTGCTGTTGGAAACAGAATGAAATATGCCAAGATAGGCGCAGTAATAGTTGCGGTCGTTCTTGTGTTTATGATTATCAGCGGCTTTTTTGCATCGAACTCGAAAAAGATAATCGGCACTTGGGAGTTGGTCGAAGAGGAAAACGGCGGCGCTTCAAATTATGTATCTATGGAATTTAAAAGCGGAGATCTGGTGACACTCATAACAAAAAATGGGAATGAACGAACACGCTTCTACTCCGTAAACGGCGACAGACTCGCTATTATCAAAAAAGATAGGTATGGCTTTACCGACGATCAAGAAGTATTTGAAATCGAAAAGCTTTCCTGGTCTACCCTTGTACTGAAACTGACAAACAGCGGCGATAGAACCACAACATTTGAAAAGAAATAGGAGAGATAAATATGGCACAATTACAGCAGATGGGGTTTAACGATACCCCTGTAAAATATTCGACAGAAAAGCACGTTGCCTGCGTGTTTCTTCTTGACACCTCGGGCTCGATGATGCAGGGCGGCGCTATAGATCAGCTGAACGCAGGGCTGAGAGCCTTCAAGGAGCAGACTATGAACAGCATGGACTCACGCGCCAAAGCCTGCATAGACGTTGCGATAGTTTCGTTCAACAATACTGTTACCGTAGTGCAGGGCTTTACGCCTGTGGAGGATATGGATCCGAGACCGCTGCAGGCTTTCGGTCAGACGCATATGGGCGCAGCGCTTGAAGAAGGCATGGATCTTATAACAAAGCAGAAAAAAATATACGGCTCCGCAGGCACGCCGTATTTCAGACCGTGGATATTCTGCATAACCGACGGCGCACCCAACGATGACTACCGTGATGCCGCCGAGCGTCTGAAATGGATGGAGGAAAACAAAAAGGTCGTTGCATACTGCGTGGGCGTTGACAATTTCAATCCCGAGATCATGCGTCAGATCTTCCGCCCCGAAAACATCTTCGGGCTGAGGGACTGCGACTTTACGGGGCTTTTCAAGTTTGTTTCATCAAGTCTTGCCGCTGTCAGAGCAAGCTCTGACGAGTCATCAGCGCTGAACGTTCAGGTGCCACCCTCTATGTTCAACATTCCGCTGAACTGAGCAGACAGGCTATATATCAAGGACAGGAGCGCATATGACAGGCTATTACAAGGTTTCGGCCATAGGAACAGACCATCTTGATAAGGAAGGCGGAGTGTGTCAGGACTACAGTGACGTAAGGCAGACAGAGAACGGCTTTACGGTCGCAGTCATCGCTGACGGTCTTGGGAGCGCCGTACATTCCGACATCGGTGCAAAAGCGGCTGTAAATGCGGTGCTTGACTTCGTATGCCCGAGGATAGCTCACGGACAGAACGAGGACTATTATCTTGACCTGCTGGAAAGAGCTTATGAAGCTGCTTACAACAGCGTTGTGTCCTCGGCCGAGGCTATAGAGGCAAAGGCAGCAGACCTTAACACCACTCTGACCGCTGCGATCTATGACGGACGCAGGCTCATCTACGGGCAATGCGGCGACGGCGGAATAATTGCGCTCACATATCAGGGAGAGTATGTATGTGTTACGAGCGTAAAAAAAGGAGAGGCATTCAACGAAACGTTTCCTCTGCTGGGCGGGAGAAGGAACTGGAGCTTCGGGGCTTTTCACGATGATGTCTGCGCACTTACCATGATGACAGACGGGATATTCGACATCGTTTGTCACCCCCTGCTTGCGAATGAAACGCAGAAGATAAACATACCCTTTATACGCAGATTCATGGACAGAAACATACTGCGTGCCAACAACGAGCAGGACTTTGAGAGCCTTCAGCCGGCAATAGAGAGATTCATAAGCGGCGGAGGGCTTCCGGGAGTAACTGACGACAAGACAATAGTGGGGCTGATAAACACAGAGATAATGCCGAAGCTGATGAATGATGACTACTACAGAGAGCCCGACTGGGACGGTCTGAAAGCGAAAATGGAGCAAAGGCTGAGAAGCAGCTTCACGCCAGAAACCGAGGAGCCTGTCAGCAAGGCTGATGATGAGCCTCAGACCTCAGACACAAGGCCGCAGAACGAGCCCCCGAACATACAGAGAGCGACACACGAAAAAGAGGCCCTCAGAAGGCTTGAAGAACGCTGCGGAAAACTTGAAATGAAAAACAGGCTGCTAAGTATGATAGCTGCAGCAGAGCTGGCTGTGATATTGCTTCTTACGATATGCCTTTGTATCTGCTTCCTCGTAAAAAACACAGATAAAAGGGACAACAGCCGTAACTCTGTATCTCACAGCGCCTCAAGTGTGAACGAAAACAAAGGAGAACTCAGCGATGACCTTTTACAACAAGACACATCAGAACAGATATGAGCTTGCCGACAAGCCGCTTTCATCGGGCGGCGAGGGCGCAGTATACGAGGTCATCGGCCGCCCCGGGCTGGTCGCAAAGATATATCACGAGAACAAGCGCAGTCAGAAAAGGTATGAAAAGCTCAGCGCAATGGTCAGTATCCCTGCGAATACGCTGCCCGAATGCGCATGGCCGCAAGAGCTGCTGTTTCAGGACGGAGTATTCTGCGGCTTTGTAATGGACAGAGTGACGGGGATAGGAAATCTGGTGGATTTCTTCGTGTACGAGAACAGATCTGCATACAGTTGGGACAGATACATCATCGCAGCGCTGAACATTGCCGCAGCGGTGAACAACATTCACGATGCAGGGCTCATCATCGGTGACCTTAAACCCGACAACATAATCATCGACCCCTCGGTCGGCAGAGTAAGGTTCGTGGATACCGACTCATATCAGGTAACAGGCAGGGACGGAACGCTCTACCCCTGTATGGTGGCTACCCCCGAATACATACCGCCCGAGCTGCAGAACATCAACTTTGAAGCCAACACGAACACCGCCTTCTTCAACAGAATGACGGACAACTTTTCTCTGGCGGTGATAATCTTCAAGGTGCTGATGAACGGCGTACACCCCTTCGCCTGCTTCTCACCTAAGCGCTCGGTCAACAACCTTGAAATAAACATAAGAAACGGCTGGTCGCCATATTTCAGCGAAACAGACCTTGACCGTGAGCTCAGGGTAACGCTGCGTTCGCCCGATATGACTGTGCTCTCTCCCGAGCTGAGAGAGCTTTTCAGGCAGGCCTTTGTTGACGGCAGGCTCAACCCCGAGCTTCGCCCCGATGCAAGCAGGTGGTTCCATGCCCTGAGAAGCTTTATAAACAAGCTGACGCTGTGCCGCAGCAACGGAAGACATATGTATTACAGCGCCCTTATAAGCTGCCCCTGGTGCTCGCTGAATGAAGCTATGGCAGGAAGACAGGCCGAATATATGCAGCTTCTGAACGAGAAAAGCGAGGAGACCCCCTGGAAAAAGAAGGCTCCTGCGCCCGATACAACCGCACAGACAGATAATATACTCCGTCAGCAGATCTACAGCAGCCCACCTCCTCCGCAGCCTATTCCACAGCCTATCCCGCAGCCGATTCCGCAGCAGTCACTAAAGGATCAGCGGACAGATAGGTTAGCACTAATAGGTATGAAGATATTCACCTGTGTTCTTGTTATCGCTGCATTTGCAGGTGCATTCGGCTTGAGTCATGGTATCATCTTCGGGCTGATCCCATGTTTTATTGTGTGTATAATAGGGTGGAAGCCAAGACAGTCGAGGCAGGAAAGTAAGATCTTAAGCGGTCCCACCAAAGCGCTGATAATTATCACCTGCATTTTAGTCATCATACTGACATTTTGGATAATAGTGATGGTACATGAGTCGGGCGGATAAAGCAGCTATGCCCTGCTTCGGGGTGAAAGATCTCTTTCCTCTGTGAGCTCTGACAACAGAACAAGTACAAAGGTCGCTGCCAGCGAAGGGCTCAGCGACC
>ONLC01000219.1 GCA_900318545.1 uncultured Eubacteriales bacterium | reverse complement strand
CAGCCAGATCGACGAGGCTGTTGAGCATCATATACTGCTTGAAAAGGTCGGAAAAGACAGCAGAAATATCGACCGGTATTTCCGCATTGTCCTTGACAGCGACGGTGCTGACTGGACCTTCGTCTGCCCGCCTGACTATAAAGGCATAGAGAATAAGCAGCGAAGGATCACAGCCTTTTATAAAGACGGCTTCGCAGTCATCTCAGAGGCTCTGAGCGAGCTCGGCTTAATGGTCGGCATCAATATCCCGAAGCGTTACCGCAGGCATTTTGATTATATGCTTGATGATAAATAAAACCGCCCCCGGTGCTGCCACACCGAAGGCGGAAAAGATATAAAGTATGGTACAATATATCCCGAACAAATATATTCTACCATACTTTTATCAGCGTGTCAAGATTTTAATTAAGGAGGTAAAAGTATGGGTAAATTCAAAACTCCGGAGGCTCACAGGCTTCCGTCTAAAAACTGGAGGATAAGGATCCTCGACCCTGTAACTAAAAAGTACAGGTCATTCACAAGCGACGATCAGTCTGCAAAGGGCAAAAGAAAGCTCGAACGTGAGGCTCTTGCCTGGCTCGATCAGAGAGAGATCGAGGCAGAGCGTGGAAAAATGCTCACATTTGAGAAGGCTGCAAGAGTCTATATCGAAATGAGACGGCCTGTTCTCAGTCCGACTACGATTTCAAACTACGAGAAGATTCTCAGAAACAACTGCGGGCGTTTTGAGGGTATACCTGTCGATGAGATCACAACAAACCTTGTCCAGGACTGGGTCAATGAGCTGACGATGAGCAAGGCTGCAAAGTCGGTACACAATATGTACGGCTTTTTCACAGCAGTTATGGGCTATCATGATGTCCCGATCAGGCTTGGAAAGATAAAGCTTCCGCCGAAGACCAGGACCTTCAAAAGACTTCCCGAAGCTCATATCGTGGCCGATGCATTCAAGGGACACAGCATCGAGCTTCCCGTGATGCTGGCACTCTGGCAGGGCATGAGGCTGTCTGAGATCCTCGGAATGAGAAAGTGCGACATTGACGAAAACGGAGTTCTGACGATCAATCAGGTGCGTGTAAAGGTCGGTAAGGAGTGGATATTCAAAAACCACGCAAAGACCTACAACAGCAACAGACAGGTCAGACTTGCCGAGCCTATCCTGAGAATGATAGACGAGGTCGATGTCCCCGAGGATCAGCCTGTCATCGGACTGAACGGCAGCCAGATCTACAGCAGATTTGTGAAGCGTATCAAAGAAGAGGGCTACACGATCTCGTTCCACGACCTCAGACACATCAATGCCAGTGTAATGGCAGCACTGGGCATTCCCGACATATACGCTATGGCCAGAGGAGGCTGGTCGAACACTACAACGCTGAAGCAGGTCTATCAGCAGACCTTTGATAATGAGCGCATCAAATATGACACGCTCATGGACAAGTATTTTCTTGATGTTTACGACCTGCCGTCTGCCACAAGTGCTGACACAAACAATAGTATTCCACGTAAAAAGGCACTTTGACGTGATTTTAGAGTCCTTCGACTCCCGTCATCTGCTCTCCCGCACCGACCGCTCACCCGAGCGGTCTTTTTTATTTCTGCACTATCTTCCCTGCCGACATTCTTATCACCTCATCGGCATAATCCGAGGCGCAGCCCTCGTGGGTAACGATAAGCACCGCCGAGCCGTCCCTCGCACAGGAGTGCAGGAACTCAAACACCTCTGCCGTGTTCTCATCATCAAGGTCTCCCGTCGGCTCGTCAGCGAAAATGTATTCAGGCCGTCTGATAAGCGCCCTTGCTATCGCCATTCTCCGAAGCTCTCCTCCCGAAAGCTCCGAGGGCTTAGCACCTGCAAGCTGTGCAATGTCGAGCCTTTTCATAAGCTCCTCGGCATAGTCCGATGCCTTCTCCTCCGAACCGTCTTCACCGTAGAGTGAGTACGGCAGCATTATGTTTTCAAACACATTCAGGCTGTGAATGGCTGTCTGTCCCTGAGGGATAATCCCCATCTGCCTGTTTCTGAGCTTTGAAAGCTCCTTGTCTGTCAGGCTGTAGATGTCCTTCCCGTCAAGGAGAACACTGCCCTCTGTCGGCACAAGCAGCCCCGACAGGATATTGAGCACCGTTGTCTTTCCGCTGCCCGAGCGTCCTGTCAGCACAGTGAGTTTTCCCTTTTCGAGTGTCAGGTCAACGCCGTCAACAGCCGTGAACTGATTTGAGTCTCTCATCTCTCTGTAAAAACGCTTTGTGAGCTTTTCTCCTGTCAGTCCCATCAGTTATCACCTCTCAGTATAACACCTGTATCAAGCCTGCTTATCCTGAATGCCGAGACCGCAGCCGCAAGTGCGCCTGTCAGCACCGTAAGAGCCAGAGCTCCCAGCATATATGCCGCAGTCACTCCGACTGAGGGCAGCAAAAACGGCAGCCCGAGGCTTTCCTCTATCAGACCGTTGAACCCAAGCATTGCCGCCAGTCCGATAAGCGTCCCGACAGCACCGCCTGTAAGCCCTGTCAGCAGAGCCTCTTTAAGCACCATTGAAGCAAGCTTCCCTCTTGATGCTCCCAGCACTCTGAGGACTGCAAACTCCTTCTTTCGCTCGTTTGCACTCATCGTAAAGGCGAGCAGCAGTATCACAGCACCCAGCACCCATACAACACCGATGAGTACCCCTATCACATCAGACACTCCCGACAGGCTCTCCGATACGCCCGAGATCATATCCTTGGTGGCATAGGCCTTTACTCTCTTAACGTGCAGGTTGATGTCATTTGCGACCTCCTCAGCACTGTGACCGTCAGCCGCATTTATAAGTACAGTTGAAACTACCCTGTCAGGGTCAACATCTCCGAAGTCATTCATTTTAAGCTCCAGTGATGAGCGTATAAGCTCCTTGATAGTGTCGGCATTTGTAAACACCGTAGTGTCAAAGCTTGTGCCTGTCTTGTCAAGCTTTGCTGCGACCTTTACCTCAGTTCCGTAAAAGGTCAGAGTGTCCCCGACAAAGGCATTAAGGTCATTTCCGACTACCACATCATAAGTGCCGAGCTTTCCTCCGCCGCTTTTTTTAATCCACGGAGTTATAGTAAAGTCAGTCTCGGGGTCGAAGCCTATTATCTGCACAGGTATAGAACAGCAGCTTGAGCTTGCCGACGCAAGATAAAACTGTGCCGATATATCTCCCACGCTTTCAAGCTCGGCTATTTCATTCATATATTTCTTGTCCATGTAGAAATAACCCGTGCTGCCCTGAAGAATTATATTCTCGAACTTCTTCTGCGTAGCTGCCGAGTACGGCACCACCATAACATCAGCACCGAGCCTTGATTCCAGCGACCCCAGCCCCGAACGCAGACTTGAAACCGTCATTGAGCCGCCGAACACCGTCAGTCCCAGCAATGCCGTCAGAAGCATAAGCACCACTGTCCTTACAGGCTTACCGAGCAGGCTCTTTATTGTAAGATGCTTTGCAGGTCTCATAAATACTCCTTAATCCTTATCCCTGCACACGAACACGTAAACGCAGCCGCATACAGCTATCAGAGCAGATATGATTATCACTGCAGGCTTCATTACTGAATGGCAGTGCATATCCGTCATCATGCAGAGCTTTATCAGCGTGTTCGGAACAAAAGCCGTGATAAGTGCGGTAGGTATCATCGCAAGAACGA
>ONLC01000007.1 GCA_900318545.1 uncultured Eubacteriales bacterium | reverse complement strand
GCTCTCGTCATTGAGGATAGGAGCAACAAGAATGTTGTCACCGAACATATACTGTCTGTCGAGAGTCAAGCAGGTTGGGTCATCAGCATAGTCAATTACCATAGCCCTCATAACAGGAACGCCCACCTCGTGAGTCTTGATAGCCTGTGCCCAGATATACGGCATAAGCTGACCTTTGAGATTAACAAAGAATTTCAGAACGTTCGAGCAGGACTCAGGCTCCTTGGAATCATCATCAAACAGCCACGGCACTCTGTAGGACTGGTTTCCGTGCAGACGGCTGTGAGAGGAGAACATTCCAAATGCAGCCCATCTCTTGTAGATGTCAGCAGGAGCAGTAGCCTCAAAGCCTGCCATATCGTGCGAGGTATAGCCGAAGCCCGAGATACAAAGCGACAGGCAGCCTCTTACGACCTCAGCCATTGAGTTGTAGTTGCCCGAGCAGTCACCGCCCCAGTGAACAGGGAACTTCTGACCGCCTGCTGTAGCAGATCTTGCAAACAGGCAAGGAGCCGTCAAAGTACTTGATGCCCCTTGTAGGAATTCTCTCACCGAAGTCAGTCTTGAAGGTGTCAACGCCCATTTCGCAGAGCTTTCTGAGATATGATGCAAACCACTTGCACGCATCAGGATTTGTAAAGTCAACGATAGCCATTCCGGGCTGCCATGTATCGCACTGGAATACGCTTCCGTCCTCGTTCTTGATGAAGTATCCGTTCTCCATGCCCTCATCAAAGAGCCTTGACCTCTGGCCTACATAAGGATTTATCCATACGCAGGTATGCAGATTCTTGTCCTCGTGCAGACGCTTCAGCATTGCCTCAGGCTCAGGGAACTGGCTCTTGTCCCATTCAAAGTTGCACCACTCAAAGCCCTTCATCCAGAAGCAGTCGAAGTGGAATACCTGCAGAGGAATATCTCTCTCAGCCATTCCGTCAATGAAGGAATTGATAGTTTCCTCATTGTAGGTGGTGGTAAATGATGTAGTCAGCCACAGACCGAAGCTGAATGCAGGGGGCAGCGAGGGCTTTCCTGTCAGAGTGGTGTAGCCTGAAAGTGCATCAGTGATGTTTTCTCCGCCGAATACAAAGTATTCAAGGCACTCGCCGGGAACAGTGAACGAAACCTTTGAAACAGTATCCGAGCATACCTCATAGGAAACCTTGTCGGAGCTGTTTACAAACACACCGTAGCCTCTTGACGAAACATAGAAGGGAATACACTTATATGACTGGTCGGAGCAGGTACCGCCGTCAGAATTCCATACATCAACGGTCTGACCGTTCTTTGCGAATGTTGTGAACTTCTCACCAAAGCCGTAGAAATACTCACCGACGCTTGTATCAAACTGCTCTCTGATGTAAGTTGTGTGCGGGTCAGAAGGATAGTTCCAGAAGGTGTCATCGGCAGCAAGCTGCATTCTTGCCTGCTTTCTGTACTCGCTTTCAAAGATAACGCCTGTAGATCTCCAGCCGCCCGAGGTAAGCTTCTTATCCTTATAGTAATATGTGAATGCCCAGTTCTCACGGTCAACGACAAGCTTTGTGTCTCCGGAAACGAGCACAGCCTCTTTCTCAGTGATCGTTACCGAGGGCTTGAAATCACCCTCATTCAGAACAAAGTGCGGACCGTTATCCACATAACCCTTGTGGTGAACGATATTAACCTTAATGCAGTTCTCCTGAGTTGAAGTGTACCTGATCTCCAGATTAGCACTTCCGAGCATCATAGCTCTGTTATAAACAACGTAAGGAGTAGCCACGACCATAAAGCCGTTCTCGATCTCCTCTACCTCAAATGCCTGATTTGCATAGTTGACCTCATAGCCCTTTTGATTCAGCCAGAAACCGTCAGCAAATTTCATATTGTAATACCTCCCGATTTTTTATTCTCAGAGCGAACGTAAAAGCAGTTCTGCGAATACGTTTACACTACATCTATTTTATAACATTTGGATAAAAAATGCAATAGTAAAAAAGTGATTTTTAAGAATTTTTTATCTCAAAACCGAAGTTTTTCCAACTATCAAGAAATCTTTTCATTATGTTCATATTTTAACAGAAATCGAAAACGATTTAGCTCATCACACTTTTGGTTGACAGTATCGCTTTAAAATGCTATAATAAATGTATTCTGTTTGAAAGGAAAGTGCTCTATGCCCGATAAGGTCTGTAAAGCGTTCAAAAAATGCGGCGGCTGTCAGCTTGCAATGAGCTATGATGAACAGCTCAGATATAAAAATCAGAAGGCAAAGCGTCTGCTATCGCAGTTTGGCAGGGTAGGGGAGATAATTCCTGCCGATGAGCCCTGTCACTACAGAAATAAGGTACAGACCGTCTATAAGACAGCACGCTCGGGCGATATAGTTTCGGGAGTATTCCGCTCATCTGACAAGGGTATGACCGTAACAGATGACTGTATGCTCGAGGATAAGCGTGCCTCAGAGGTCATAAAAGTGATAAAGCCGCTTTTAGGTTCATTCAGGATAAACCCTTACAACCCGAAAACAGGCAAGGGAGTTCTCAGACACACGCTGATAAGAACAGCCTCAGAGGGTGTAATGGTAACGCTTGTTGTGAACAAGCCTGCGGTGCCTCAGGCGAAGCGCTTTGCTGAGGCTTTGGTGAAAAAGTGTCCGTTTGTGACAAGCGTTGTGCTGAATGTAAACCCAAGCGGCCTTGAACTGACTCTTGGCAGGCAGAGCAAGCCCCTTGTAGGGCAGGCCTATGTTGAGGACGAGCTTCTGGGCTGTGTTTTTCGGATATCGCCCTCGGCTTTTTATCAGGTAAACAGTGCTCAGACGAAAAAGCTTTATGAGCTTGCAGTAAAGACCGCTCAGATAGAGCAGGGAAGCCGCCTGATAGATGCTTACTGCGGTACGGGAACTATCGGCATTATCTGTGAAAAGCACGGAGCCGAGGTCGAAGGCTGTGAGATAAACAAGGAAGCTGTTAAGGATGCCCGTATGAATGCTAAGCTCAATTCCTGCAAAAACATAGCTTTCTATGCCGAGGACGCAGGAAGCTTTATGAAAAAGCTTGCCGAGGATAAAGAGCAGATCGATATAGTCATGATGGATCCTCCGAGAGCAGGTGCGTCAAGGGCTTTTCTTGAAGCGATAGGTGAGCTGAAGCCGAAAAGAGTGGTCTATGTGTCCTGCGGTATAGATACACTTGCAAGAGATCTCAGAGTGCTCAAAAAGCTGGGCTACAAAGCAGATACGATACAGCCTGTTGATCTGTTCCCACATACAACAGGAATTGAAACTGTTGTAGGATTGAAAGCTATAACCTGAGGTTATATCAACTATAAATAATCGGCATTTTACAAATACACGAAACTGTGTTACAATAATAATGGAAACCAATACAGCTTGGAGGAATGTTCATGAATCAGAAGGTAAGCGTGTTAGTTGAGAATATAGAAAAGGTAATAGTCGGTAAAACCGACTCTATAGTGCGTATAATCACGGCTATGCTCTGCGGAGGTCATGTCCTTATAGAGGACGTTCCCGGAGTTGGTAAAACCCAGCTTGTTTCGGCACTTGCAAGGTCAGTTGACGGAAGGTTCAACAGAATACAGCTTACTCCCGATGTAATGCCTTCGGATATCGTGGGCTTCTCAATGGTTGATACTCAGACTCATGACCTTGTCTACAAGGAGGGTGCCGCTATGTGTAATTTCCTTCTTGCAGACGAGATAAACAGAGCTTCGCCTAAGTCGCAGTCGAGCCTTCTTGAGGTAATGGAGGAGCGTCAGATCACTGTTGACGGAACAACCCACGTTCTCCCGAGACCGTTTATGGTGCTTGCAACCCAGAACCCTGTTGAGACCTACGGTACATACCATCTTCCAGAGGCTCAGATGGACAGATTTCTGATGAAGATATCTATGGGCTACCCCTCTTATGAATCAGAGCTTGACATTATGTCGAGAGCAGAAAATCATGAATACGGAAAAAACGTTGAGCCTGTAATGACACTTGATGACATAACAGACCTTATGAACTTTGCCGAGCAGGTGCAGGCAGCCCCTAATGTGAGAAGGTACATACTAAGCTTAGTTACAGCCACAAGAAACTCAGACCTTGTAAAGCTCGGTGTATCTCCGAGAGGAAGCATAGCACTTCTCAGAGCTGCAAAGGCTTATGCCTTCGTAATGGGAAGGGGCTTTGTAACTCCCGATGATGTCAAGGCAGTAATGACAGACGTTCTCTCTCACAGGCTGATGCTGTCGCCAAAGGGCAAATCAGCCTTCGGTGATGAGAGAGCAGTGCTTGAAAATATAGCTCTTACAGTAAAATCTCCCGATGAGATAGCACAGAGCTGAGGATCGGATAAAGCATCGGAAAGGAGGGTGACAGATGAAAAATGCGATAGGCTATCTTGTCTGCGGAATGGTAGCTGTGTTTGTGGCGTACTTTATAAACGCATCGGGCGGACTGCTCCTGCTGGAGCTTCTGGGCCTCGGCTTTCTTATGTCTACCCTCATATTTTTCCTTTCCCAGAGGAAAATGAAATGCCGTATAAGGGCAATTTCCGAAATAGCTGCAAAAAAGGAACGCTTTGAGGTCGAGCTGGAGCTCAGCTCAATGATATTTCCTCTTCCTACGGCTATGGCAGAGATAACTCTTGAAGCAACTGACAATCTGAAAATAGTAGGCGAGACCGAGATAAGAGCTATAGTAATGTCAAAGTCGCCGACTATAATAAGAATACCTGTAGAGGCAGTATATTGCGGTCTCGGAGCTGTTACCGTAAAAAAGTTTGCAGTGCATGACTATCTCGGAATAAAGGATACGGACATCACAGGGCGTATGCCGCCGAGCTCCGCACTGATAAAGGTGCTTCCCGATATACCCGAAACGGGCACTCAGAGGGAGATACTTCGTGCAACGGCAGAGAACTCCGCCTATGATGAGGACACAGAGAGCGAAACTAACGAGACCTCTCTTACGCCTACAGGCTTCCCGGGCTTTGAGCACAGGGAATATATTCCGGGCGATTCGCTCAAGCGGATAAACTGGAAGCTCTCCACTAAAAAGGACGAGCTCCTTGTAAGGCTTGACGAAAAGGTATCTGCATCGAGTCAGATATTTATGCTGGATATCCCTATGGGAAACCTCTATAACGGGGTATATATGAAAACCATAGACAATATCGTAGAGGCGGCTCTTGCAATGCTTGATATGCTGGTACGGCAGGGCTTCGAGAGCGAATTCAACTATAATATCGGCGGTGAATGGCGCAAAGCGGAGATCAAACAGTATGGTGACATACTCCTCCTTCAGGAGGACCTTGCCGCTGTGCAGGGTCTTGCACCCGAGAACCGCTTTGGCTATGATGAGATTACGGCGAAAACTCAGCCTATCTGCTTTTCGTCTTGTACAGCTGATATGCAGGGCGAGCTTCAGTACCTGCTTGAAAAGGTAAAGGGCTCGTTCGTATTTGCAAAAAACAGCGGCATAGAAAAGGTCGCCGAGAACGTTTGGCTCGTTGATGAAAACTTAGAGTTTGAAAGACTCGGATAAACGGAGGTGAGCATATATGGAGAAGGCAAGAAAGCTGGTCATGGAGATAGTTTCCAGGTATGCTCTGCCGATAATCTATACTATCGTTATAGTAAGACTTATAATCGTGACCTATATGCCCGAGGAGGAAACCAAGTACACTCTTATCTGCCTTACAGCCATTTGTCTGCTGTTTGCATTGTTCGAGTGGCTCAAAAAGAGGAAGATATTCCGCGGCGTTGTGTATATGGCATTGTTTGTGCTGGCGGTATTCATATTCACACGGCTGCTGTCGTCAGGCTATCAGAGCTCACGAACATCTTACGAGGACTGGTTCTATGTAGATACACAGACCATAGGTCAGATAGATGACTATTTCCACGGCACTCTCATATTCCTGACCTTTTTCCTGACATCTATCGTATACTATTTTACGATCATACGCTACAGAGCCTCGGGCACTCTGCTTGCAATGCTATATCCTCTCTTTATGTATGCAAAGAGAGCTGATGTTATCCCACCCTTTGATCTTACCGTAATGATAACAGTGTTTATGGCACTTATGGTACATTGAAGGCTCATTACCGCTGAGAACAAGGGAAGAGTCATCATCAACAGGCAGTATGCGGCAGCACTTGCCCTGTTTGTGGCTGTAGTAGGTGCTGTTACTATGTTTCTGCCGCAGACTGATGCAAAGTCTAAGCTTGAAGCGGACAAAACATATTTTGATCTTAACCTCAGAAACAACTACAGCAATTATAATTCATTAAATGATACTTCCTCACTGCGTTTCGGAGGAGAAGACGAGGGTATAGAGCTTTTCAGGTTTACTCCCTCGGATAACAATCCGGTCTATTATCTGAGAAATCAGGGCTATGACAGATTAAGAGACGATGAACGCTGGGAAATGCTCTATGACGAATACAACTATGATACCTCTGATGTTGATTACAGAGAGAACGAAGCAAACTCTCCTATAGTGGTTTACAACACAATGAAGGAGCTTGCCGATACCGGCCTCTATGAGTCTATGGGTCTTGACCCCAAGGCTTATTCGGAGGATATATTCTCTCAGAAGAGCAAGATAGAATATTCCACGCTCAATGATTTTGCACCCAGGTATCTGCCTGTTCCGGTAACTGTGGATTCTGCATCACTCAAGGATTATAACAGGATAACACACGGCGAGGTGTTCCCCGAGGCACTTTATCATCAGCAGGAGCCTCCGCTGCTCAATACCGAGATAGAATTCTATCCCGAAAACGATGAGGTAAGGCGTGCAGCTCAAAAGCTTTCTATGAGCTATGATGATTTTGAGAATATCGCAGATAACGCATCGCTGAATGATGATTTAAGAGATTCATTCTATACGAATATTCTTCTTATCCGCAGCAGATATACCGATCTCTCCGGGTATTATCCCAGCGACCGTATGACTCAGCTTGCAGAGAGCATAGTCGAGGGTAAGACCACAGATTATGAGAAGGCTCAGGCGTTTGTTGACTATTTTGAGGAAAACGGCTTCCGTTATGACAAGGAATATGTTCCGTCCGATGAGTCCATAGACTATTTCCTGTTTGACTCAAAGAGGGGAAGCTGTACCAGCTATGCGACCTCAATGACGATAATGGCAAGGCTTATCGGACTGCCTGCAAGATATGTAGAGGGCTTTGTCGCTTACGAACGCACCCCTGAAGGCGAATACATCGTGCGTGACAGTAACGCTCATGCATGGGTAGAGGTCTATATATCGGGCTTCGGCTGGATGACATTCGATCCCACTATCGCTGATTATCAAAGCAGTTCATCGCAGGAAGAAAGCAGCTTTAACATAGCAGGCATACTTGCATATCTCGGCAGGATAGCGATATTTCTGGGAGTAGTATTCATCATTATTTTCGTGCTTCTCCTTGACAGGATAATTGAAGTAGTATTCAGAATATCCCTGCATTTCAGAAGCAGCACCGAGCGTGTCCTGCGTCTGTACAGACGAACGCTGAAGCTTCTGTCATCCTCATCGGGGACAGACCTGTCGGGTTATACACCGCATGAGCTTCTTGGATTTATGAGAAGAAACCGTCAGGCGGATCTGGCATACGTTGTGGAGCTGTTTGAATACACCTGCTTCGGGTCCCACGAGCCGACTGACGAGGAATGGAGCAAGGCATATACGCTCTACAAGGCTGAGTATAAAAAGCTCAGAAAGCAGCCTGTAGAACGAGGCCCTGTAACCGCAATGAGATAACAAAACCCTCGGAGAATCTGAATGAACCTCCGAGGGCGTTTTATAAGCATATCATTCCTTGAACTTCTTGTAGAGCAGCAGACCGACTATCCAGCCGATGCCTCCGATAAGTCCTATTAAAGCGAGAATGCCGAATATCTTCTGAACTGTCTCAAAGAAGAGAGCAAAGCAGAAGAGCCAAACCAGCAGGCAGAATACAAAAAAGCCTGCGATCCCGAGCGTGATCTTCTTTTCAAGGTCGGAAAATCTCAGACCTCCGAAAAAGTCCCCCATATCATAGCTTAGCCTTGAAATAAACTGTTTGATCTTGTCCATAATAATACCTCCCTTATATTATTAGCATCGAATCACCGAAGCTGAAGAACCTGTATTTTTCCTCGACCGCTGTTCTGTAGGCATTCATCGTTTTGTCGTACCCGAGAAATGCGGAAACCAGCATAATCAGCGTGCTCTCGGGCAGGTGGAAGTTCGTTATCAGTCCATCAAGCACCTTGAACTGAAAGCCCGGGTAAATGAATATCTCTGTAAATCCGTCACAGGGCTTTATCTCACCGTTGTTATCGGCAGCAATGCTTTCAAGCGTCCTGCACGAGGTCGTTCCCACAGCAATCACACGGCCGCCGTTTTTCTTTGTATCATTTATCATCTGAGCTGTTTTCTCATTCAGCTCATAATGCTCTCTGTGCATCTTGTGGTCAAGAACGTATTCCTCCTTTACAGGTCTGAACGTTCCAAGCCCGACGTGCAGCGTCACATAAGCTATGCCTATGCCCATATCTTCAAGCTCTCTGAGCTGCTCCTTTGTAAAGTGCAGCCCTGCCGTCGGTGCTGCAGAGGAGCCAAGCTCCCTTGAATAAACAGTCTGGTAACGCTCCTTGTCTTTGAGCTTTTCGGTTATGTACGGCGGAAGCGGCATCTGCCCGATCTCATCGAGCGCCGCAAAGAAGTTAGTATCGCACTCAAACTGAGCTATGCGGTTTCCGTCCTCGAGCACATCGGTTATGACAGCTTTGAGAAGCCCCCCGCCGAAGGTAAACCGAGTGCCGATCTTTGCCTTCTTGCCCGGCCGGCAGAGTATCTCCCATTCCAGATTTCCCCTCTGCTCAACGAGCAGGAACTCAATAAATGAGCCTGTGTCCTCACGCTCACCGTATATCCTTGCAGGGAGCACTCTCGAATCGTTGAGCACCAGCAGGTCACCCTTTTTGAGGTAGTTGCATAGGTTATAAAAGCGGTCGTGTGTGATCTCGCCTGTCTGACGGTCTACCTTTAAGAGTCTTGATGAGTTCCTTGGCTCGACAGGTGTCTGAGCTATCAGCTCCTCGGGGAGCTCATAGTAGAAGTCAGACCTTTTCATGTTGTTTATATCAAGCATATTAATCTCCGTTTTCTCCGATCTGTCCTCGTGGGGAGTACAACAGGCTTTCGTGTTCGTACTTCGGGTACAGTTTTACAAAAAATTAATAAATTTCAGCCGCTATCTATTGACATATCGGAAAATATTTGTTATTATGTGTTGTAGGATAGAGGCGCAGCAGAGATCAGTACCCTTTTCCCGCCGATGTAAGGCTAGGTCTTCCCGGACCGATGGGTTAGGTGAAAGGCGAAGCTGCCGAAGCGGACATTGGGAGCTGTCTTAGCTGACTGATAATTTAACAGATTATCGGTTGTCATCATTACTTATGATGGAGTGCTATCGAAAATATCGATATCAACATTCTTATTATATTGTATGATGCGCCGGTTTTCAACCGGTTTTTTTATTATTTTGGTAATTTTATTAAATTTTTATTAAATCTGCACAGTTGAGTGCTTTATCTGACCTCTTGATTTGGTAATTTTTACAGTGCAGAGAAAGGGAGTTTTAACAATGAAACAGTACAATGTAGGAATCATCGGAGCAACGGGTATGGTAGGTCAGAGATTTTCTCTGATTCTTGACAAGCACCCGTGGTTCAACGTAGTATGCGTAGCAGCATCGCCCCGTTCAGCAGGCAAGAAGCTCAAGGACGCTGTAGCAGGCAAGTGGAAGCTTCAGGATCCGCTGCCCGAAGCTATCGGCGAGCTGACAGTGCTTGACGCAACAGCTGATGTTGAAAAGATAGCTTCAATGGTAGACTTCGTGTTCTGCGCAGTTGATATGAAGAAGGACGAGATCAGAGCTCTTGAGGAGACCTATGCAAAGGCTGAGTGCCCTGTAGTATCAAACAACTCTGCTCACAGACATACTGATGATGTTCCCATGGTTATCCCTGAGATCAACCCTGAGCACATCGAGATCATTGAGGCACAGAGAAAGAGACTCGGCACTAAGAGAGGCTTTATCGCAGTTAAGTCGAACTGCTCGCTGCAGAGCTATGTGCCTGCACTGGCACCTATGCATGATAAGTACAAGGTAACTAAGGCTCTTGCCTGCACATATCAGGCAATTTCGGGCGCAGGCAGAACTTTTGAGTCATGGCCTGAGATCCTCGACAACGTTATCCCATATATCGGCGGAGAGGAAGAGAAGTCCGAGAAGGAGCCTATGAAGATCTGGGGACATATCGAGGGCGACAAGATCGTTGATGCAACTGAGCCGAACATCACAGCTCAGTGCCTGAGAGTACCTGTTTCCGACGGTCACACCGCCGCTGTATTCGTATCCTTTGAGAATAAGCCCTCTAAGGAGGAGATCCTTCAGGCTTGGAAGGACTTTTCGGGCGTTCCGCAGGAGCTTCAGCTTCCCAGCGCTCCGAAGCAGTTCCTCCACTACTTCACTGAGGACGACAGACCGCAGGCAAGACTTGACAGAAATCTTGAGGGCGGTATGGCAGTATCTATCGGCCGACTCAGAGAAGACAGCCAGTACGATTATAAGTTCGTATGCCTCTCTCACAACACCCTCAGAGGTGCAGCAGGCGGAGCAGTCCTCCTTGCAGAGCTCCTCGCAGCAAAGGGTTATTTTGACTAAACCTATAAAAAGGGAGATTTTACAATGAAAAATACAATTTTCACAGGCGCAGGAGTTGCTATTGTTACTCCTATGAACGCTGACGGCTCAATTAACTATGATGAGCTGGGACGTCTTATTGACTTTAACATTGAAAACGGAACAGATGCTATCATCATCTGCGGAACTACAGGCGAAAGCTCTACTATGACAGATGAGGAGCATATCGAGTGCATCAGATATGCGGTAGAGAAGACCGCAGGCAGAGTACCTGTTATCGCAGGTACAGGCTCAAATCACACGGAGTATGCTGTGAACCTTTCAAAGAAGGCCGAGGAGCTTGGTGCTGACGCACTTCTCTGCGTAACACCTTACTACAACAAGACCTCTCAGAAGGGACTTGTTGCTCACTTCACAGCTATCGCAAATGCAGTAAAGATACCTATCATTCTTTACAATGTTCCGTCAAGAACAGGCACCAATATACAGCCCAAGACAGCTTACGAGCTTTCAAAGGTCGAGAATATCGTAGCCCTCAAGGCAGCCAGCGGAAACATCAGCCAGATAATGGAGACTGCTCACCTCTGTCAGGGACAGCTCGACATCTACTCGGGCAATGATGACCAGATCGTACCGATCATGGCTATCGGAGGAAAGGGAGTTATCTCCGTTCTTTCAAACTGCGTTCCGAAGGAAACTCACGAGATCACACAGCTTTGCCTTGAAAACAAGTTTGATGAAGCAACAAAGCTTGCGTTCAAGTATCTGCCGCTGGCACACGCACTCTTCAATGACGTAAACCCGATACCTGTAAAGGAAGCTCTGAACATCATGGGCTTCAAGGCAGGCGAGTGCAGAATGCCTCTTATCAGGTCAGAGGAAGCAAAGATCGAGGAGCTCAGAAAGGCTCTTGACGATCTTGGTCTTGTTGGCTGTATCAAGTAAGCGATAGTTTAGATAGGGCGGAGCGATCTGCCCTATCGTTTTATAAAGGGGACTGATAAAAATGACAAGAATTGTTATCTGCGGAGCCTGCGGAAAAATGGGCAGGTTCATAAACGATGTTATAAAAGAACGTGAAGACTGCGAGGTGCTCGCAGGTGTGGACAAGCTCGGTGAGGCTTATGACAGCTTTCCCGTAGTCAAGTCCGTAAAGGAGCTCAGCGAAAAACCTGATGTTATTATCGACTTTTCTCACCCCTCGGCACTGGGCGAGCTGCTTGAATACGGCCTTACAACAGGCACACCTCTTGTGCTTGCCACAACTGGCTACAGCGAGGACGAGCTCTCGCAGATACACAAGGCAGCAGAGCAGGTGCCTGTGTTCTTCACCTTCAATATGACTCTCGGCATAAACCTTATGGCTGAGCTTGCTAAAAAGGCAGCAAAGGTTCTTGGCGGACAGTATGACATCGAGATAATCGAAAAGCACCACAACCAGAAGATCGACGCTCCCTCGGGCACAGCCATCATGCTTGCCGATGCGATAAACTCAGTTCTTGATACCAAGTGCGAGTATGTCTATGACAGGCACTCGGTAAGGGCTAAGAGAACTAAGAACGAGATAGGTATGCACTCTATAAGAGGCGGCACCATCGTGGGCGAGCACGAGATACTCTTCGCAGGACGTGATGAGGTCATTACTCTGAAGCACGAGGCTCACTCAAAGCAGGTGTTTGCAGTCGGTGCTGTGAACGCAGCCGTGTTCCTTAAGGACAAGACCGCAGGTCTTTACAATATGAGCGATCTGCTGGCGGAGGTCTGAGTATTGAGTAAATTCACACTTATAAAGCAGGAGGGCGCTGCCCGACGGGGTCAGTTCGAGACCGTTCACGGCACAATACAGACACCCGTATTCATGAATGTGGGCACATCGGCGGCTATAAAGGGCGGCGTGTCCTCTATAGACCTGAGAAATGAGCTCAAATGTCAGGTGGAGCTTTGCAACACCTATCATCTGCACGTAAGACCCTCTGACGAGGTGATCTACAAAATGGGCGGGCTGCACAAGTTTATGAACTGGGACAGACCGATCCTCACCGACAGCGGCGGCTTTCAGGTGTTCTCGCTGGCAAAGCTTCGCCGTATCAAGGAGGAGGGAGTGTATTTCAACTCTCACGTTGACGGCAGAAAAATCTTCATGGGACCCGAGGAGAGTATGCAGATACAGTCAAACCTTGCATCGACCATTGCTATGGCATTCGATGAGTGTGTAGAGAACCCTGCCGAGCACAGCTACTCCAAAGCCTCCTGCGAGAGGACTACACGCTGGCTGGAGCGCTGCCGCAGGGAGATGGACAGGCTCAATTCTCTGGAAACAACTATCAACAGGGAGCAGCTTCTGTTCGGCATCAATCAGGGCTGCACCTATGATGATCTCAGGATAGAGCATATGAAGCGTATCCGTGAGATAGAGTGCGCAGGCTATGCGATAGGCGGCCTTGCAGTAGGTGAGCCTACAGACGTGATGTATCACGTTATCGAACAAGTCGAGCCCTATATGCCGAAGGACAAGCCCAGATACCTTATGGGAGTGGGAACACCCTCGAACATAATCGAGGCGGTCTACAGAGGAGTTGACTTCTTCGACTGTGTAATGCCAAGCCGAAACGCAAGGCACGGAACTCTTTTCACATGGAGTGGTATAATGCACATCAAAAACAAAGCCTATGAGACCGACCCGAAGCCCATAGACGAGGAGTGTACCTGCCCTGTCTGCCGTAATTTCAGCAGAGCCTATGTGCGCCACCTCTTCAAATCCGAGGAGCAGTTAGGCGGAAGGCTCGCTGTAATGCACAATCTGTATTTCTATAACACTCTCACCGAGAGGATAAGAGAAAACCTTGATAACGGCACATTCACCGAGTTCAGAAACAAGTACTCAGAGCTGTTAGCTCAAAAATGCGACACATAAACCAATCCCGAAGTCTTACGGCTTCGGGATTTTTGCAGTAAAAAAGCCGCCGAAATATCGGCGGCGTAAGCATCAGATAACATCGTCTTCCTGATTCGGGATCTCCAGCTGTTTCTTAGGTATTCTCTTGATAGGATCGTATACCCACTTTTTGCAGTTATAATCCGCATCAACAAGACCCTGCTTTTCGCAAAGTACCTTGTTTCCCTCCTTAGAGCGGTTGCCGAACAGACAATACGAACATGAAGGAGAGATCCTGTTTCCGAAATAACTTTTCTTTGCCATGATATATGCAGCTCCTTTATATGTAAATGTGATGACATATTTTCTATCGAATAATATTATATCACACCCTCTTAGAAAATGCTAGTGTTCTCTTCAAATTTAGTAATAAAATCAGCATTATCAAGCAAAATGAGGGTGTAAAATTGTCTATTCTGACGAAAACATCTCTCTTTACGGAAAATGCAGGCAAAGCGGTCGGCAGAAATTGCCTGCGTAGAAAAAGGCTGATTAGAAAGCTTATCGCAGCCAGCGGCACTCTCGATATCAGAAACGGCACAAGCGACACTCCGCTTGATCTTACAGCACCCAGCTGAAACACAATGCAGAGCCCTCCGAACGAGCATATCGCAGAGATAAACGGCAGCAGCCCGTAAGGCGTACCCCGAAGCCCTGATATGTTTGATATCTCAAGGCATGATCGTATAAGCACTGAGTCCGAGCTTCCTGCACCGAAATGCTCGCAAAGCCTGTCGATAATGCCTGAGCTGTCTATAATGGCAGTCGGCACCGAAAACGCTACGATAAAGGCACATACCGTAAGCATAGTCCGCCCGGCCGACATCACAGCCGAGCTTATAAGCTCTCCCGAAAAATTCAGCTTCGTATCAGAGCTTCTGACCCTCGGCTTGAAAATGTGACCAATTATTATTGCTGAGAAAAGGTTCGCACCAGCGACAGATGCAAACACTATCACTCCGCATTTTATATCCCCGAAAACCGCAAGCCCTATCGCTGATGTATAGAACGCAGGACCTCCGCAGTAACAGCAGCAGGCCATAAGCTCGGCGCTTTTCTTGTCGGTAAGTCCCTTTTCATAAAGCTCAGAGAGCAGCTTTATCCCTATCGGATAGCCCGACACGTTTGAGAGGATAAGCACTGCAAAGAGTTCATCGGGAAGGCGGAAGATGTATTTAGCTATCGGACGTAAAGTCAGGGCGGCATATCTGTAAAGCCCCGAGCTCATAACTATCGACGAAACCGCAGTCACCGCAAAAAGCGAGGGCACCATAACATTCACGCAGCGAAGCACAGCCTCACGGACAGCGGCAGCGACCTCTCCTGAGAATACAGTCAGCCCCCAGAAGCACAGCCCTGTCAGCACTGCCAAAGCCAATGACAGTGATATTTTCTTTATCCGTTCCATAAGCACCTCCATATTTCATGTATATGTTGTCCGAGGACAGAATATAATATATCAGACTGAACTTCGGAGGTATATTATGAAAACAAGATCACCTGCATTTTCTTTCATCGGCCGTGTCGGAGAGCTTACCTCAGTGGGCTCTTTTGTGGGCATAAACGGCAATCAGAGCGTTCTTATCGAAAACTGCAAGGCAGTGCTTGAATGTAACGTAAATGAAGCCAGAGCCGTATCGGGGCGGTTTGAGATAACTGTCAGAGGGAGAGATCTTGAGCTGTCTGACTATAAGGCTCACTCGGTCGAGGTCAGGGGCGTGATAGAGTCCGTAGCGGTAGCCTCTATCAGACGCAGAGAAAGAAGTGCCCTCAGATGATGATCTTCGGCTACAGACTTTATGAGCTCAGCGGCAATACCGACAGGCTTATCCGCAGGCTTGCAGGCTCGTACATTTCCTACAGCCGCCTTAAACGAAAAGGTGAGAGGGCAACAGTCAGAGTTGCTGCTGAGGACTGCGGCAGATTTGAGCACCTCTGCAAAAGGCTGAATATCGCAGCTGTGCCCCAAAAGACAAGCCGTACAGCCGCTCTGTTTCATACCATGTTTTCACGAAAGGGCTTTGCGGTTGGTGTGCTTGTCTGTATAGTGCTTGGAGTGTACCTTTCAAACCGTGCTGCAAGGTTTGAGATTCTCTGTGATGACAGTGAGATAAGCTCAGGTATAATGAACGTTCTTAAAGAAGAGGGTATAGGCACAGGCACATTTATCCCGTCGATAGACCTTGTGAAAACCGAGCGAGCCCTAAAACAGCGTGTTGAGGGTATTTCGTGGGCTGGCATTACAAGAAAGGGCAACACCCTTATCATTGATGTTGTTGAAACACAGGGCAGCACCGAACGCAGAAGCGAGAACTACCCCAGCAACCTTGTTGCCTGCGAGGACGGTGTGATAGAGTCGATAGAGATACAAAACGGTCAGGTGCGGATACCCGCAGGCAGCGGTGTCACAAGGGGAGACATAATAGTTTCGGGTGAGATCATCACCAAGACTTCAAAGTGGATTGATGCAAAGGAGCATATCGACACAAGGATAACCTACGCACGTTCAAGAGGTAAGGTCCTCGGCACATTTACAAGGCGGCTTACCTTCACTCAGGAGCAGAGTGCACAAACGCTTATGCTCTCACCGAATACGCAGACAAAGCGTTATTTCACTTTTTTTGATGTGCAGCTTCCGCTGTTCGTGACGGCTCCCGAGGGTACATACAAAACCGAAGAGAGCGACAGCGTGATAAAGCTTTTCGGGCTTGACCTGCCTTTGGGCATAAAGACCGTGACAGTCACACCGTATAAGTACGGCACAAAGGAATTATCATCAAAGCAGGCATTGAAGCTTGCTCACGAAAAGGAAGAAAACTACAGAAAAAACCTTCTCGGAAAGTATGAGCTTAAAAATGTAAAGCTCTCTGAAAGCAACGCAAACGGGAAAGCAGTAGTCACTGCCGAGTATACACTCTACGGAGAGCTCTGCCGTGAGGTAAGCTTCTTTGTTCCGAAATCCGAGATGAGAAAGACCTACCGCTCCTATACTTCCGCTGATGACCCAAGAGCATCTTAAAAAACTAGTTACTCTGCAATACATTGTCTGAAATTTTTGTTGATTTTTGCTATAAATATTGTTGCAATTTCTGAAAAGATGTGGTATACTATACTTTGAGGTCAAATGACCGGAAACTTAGGCAGAGAATGGAAGTCTGATAATGGCAGAAAGATCAATAAGTGTTGACAGGCTGGAAACAGTCCTGAGCCTTTGCGGAAATTACGATGAGAATCTGAATCTTATTCAGAGAGAGTACAATGTCGTGGTACTGAGCAGGGGCGACAGCATTAAAGTAAGCGGCGATGAGGAAAATGTATTCAAGGCATCGCAGGCGATAGAAGCCCTCATAACCGTGATAAACAAAGGCGAACAGCTGACCGAGCAGACCATACGCTATGTGTTCTCTCTTGTGAAGGAGGGCAAGCAGTATGAGATAAGCCACATTTCAGGCGGCGGAGTCTGCGTAACTATGAGCGGCAGAGTGGTAAAGCCCAAAACTCTCGGTCAGAAAAAATATATTGAAGCGATAAAGAATAATACTATAGTGCTGGGCGTTGGTCCTGCGGGAACGGGCAAAACCTATCTTGCGGTGGCTATGGCGGTAAAGGCGTTCAAGGCACATGAGTGTGAGAAGATAATTCTCACCCGACCTGCCGTAGAGGCAGGAGAAAAGCTGGGCTTTCTCCCGGGGGATCTGCAAAACAAGGTAGACCCATATCTCAGGCCTCTTTATGATGCCCTTTTTGAAATGCTGGGTCCCGAGACCTTTGCAAGACAGCAGGAGCGAGGCTGTATCGAGGTCGCGCCTCTTGCATATATGAGAGGACGAACGCTCGATGATTCGTTCATCATACTTGATGAGGCACAGAATACCACACATGAGCAGATGAAAATGTTCCTGACAAGGCTGGGCTTTAATTCAAAGATAGTTATAACGGGAGATATAACCCAGATAGACCTGCCCGATCAGAGAAAGTCGGGGCTGATACAGGCGATGAATGTGCTCAAAAACATAGACGGAATAGAGATAAACCGCTTCTCAAATAAAGATGTTGTAAGGCATAAGCTGGTACAGGATATAATACTTGCGTATGAGAAATACGCCAATAAAGATAAATAAACAGAAAAGGGAGTTGTTGAAAATGGGCAAGGTCAAGGTATTGATCTCAAACGAGCAGTCGGACATAAAGGTGCCTGTAGGCATCAGGCTGCTGATAAGACGCTGCTGCCATGCAGTTACGGAGTATGAAGGCTTCACGAACGACTATGAGGTATCGGTAAGCTTCGTAAATGACGCACAGATACATGAGCTCAACAAAAAGCACCGTGATATCGACAGACCAACCGATGTTTTGTCATTTCCTCTCGGTGAGAACGGTGTTTACGATATAGACCACGAAACAGGAGCATCGCTCCTTGGTGATATAGTTATAAGTCTGGAGACAGCCTTCCGTCAGGCTGAGGTCTACGGTCACTCGCTTGAGCGTGAGGTAGGCTTTCTGACAGTTCATTCAATGCTGCACCTTCTTGGCTATGACCACGAGGAAGGCCCTCTGCAGGAGCGTATAATGCGTGAAAAGGAAGAGGCTATACTTACACAGCTCGGCATCTCCCGTGATGAGACCTTTGTAGAAGAGCATGCACATAAAGACTAATATTGCGAAGTTTTTCAAGAGCTTCCGATATGCTGCTTCGGGAGTAGTCGGAGCAATAGCCTCTGAGCGAAATATGAGGTTTCATATCGGGGCGGCAGCATTCGTGATCTGGATAATGAGGTTCTATGAGCTTACCGCTGGCGAGAGTGCGGTTTTGTATCTCTGTATCGGAGCGGTGCTTGCTCTGGAGCTTATGAACACGGCTGTTGAGAGTATAGTAGATCTTGTAAGCCCCGAAAAAAACGATATGGCAAAAAAAGCAAAGGACTGTGCCGCCGGTGCAGTCCTTGTTATGGCTTTTATGAGTGTGATTACAGCGGTGTATATCCTGTGGGATACGGCTGTGTTCAGACACATCTGTAGTGTTCTCACGGACAGGCCTTATCGGCTTTGTATATTTGCTGTGCTGGCATTTTTGTGGCTGGCATGGGTGTTTGGGAAAAAGAATAATACTGACAGTAAGGAAGAAAGAAAATGAGTGAAAGCAAAAGTGTATTCGTAACGATAGTGGGAAGAGCAAATGCGGGAAAATCATCGCTTCTCAATAAGCTTGTAGGCGAGAAGATAGCGGCAGTCAGCTCTAAGCCGCAGACCACCAGAACAAGAATAACGGGAGTGCTGACCGAGAATGGTATTCAGTACGTTTTTTTGGACACACCCGGAGTTCATAAGGCACATAACAAGCTTGGCGAGCATATGCTCAAGGCAGTGAGCGATTCGGTCTCCGAGGGCGAGCTCATACTTATGATGGCAGACAGCTCAAAGAAGCCGAATGAGAGCGAAAAAAAGCTTGTTCAGAGCTTTTCAAAGAAAACTAAGGTGATACTTGCTCTCAACAAAACAGACCTTATAAAGGACAAGGAAAAGCTTTTAGAGGTCATCACCGAGTATTCCTCTCTTTACGATTTTGACGAGGTAGTGCCGATAAGTGTTGTTCAGAATGACGGGCTTGACATAATCATGAAGATACTCAACGAAAACGCTGTTGAGGGTCCTCACTATTTCCCCGATGACAAGTTCACCGACCAGCCTGAAAAGGTGCTTATGGCTGAAATGATAAGAGAGAAAGCGCTCCTCAATCTCAATGAGGAGGTGCCTCACGGCATAGCTGTAACTATTGAGCGTCTTAATGAGCGTGAGAACAGAAACGGTGAAACTATCCTCGATATTGATGCAACTATCTTCTGCGAGCGAGAGAGTCACAAGGGAATACTTATAGGCAAGGGCGGTTCAATGCTCAGAAAAATAGGCTCTGAGGCGAGAGCAGACCTTGAAGATTTCTTCGGCATAAAGGTAAACCTCCAGTGCTGGGTCAAGGTCAAGGAGGATTGGCGCAACCGTGAGGGTCTTATCAAGAACTTCGGCCTTGAATAATTGGTAAACAAATCCGCTGATAAAAATCCCTCTTCCGAGAAAACTAATATCGGGAGGGATACTTTATGTCATACTGGGATAATTTTTTCAAAACAGGCAGGATAGCCGATTATCTGAAATACTGCGAAGCAGAAAGGAATGAGCACCGTGATAACCTTGAAGGGTCTCGTGATAAGGGAGAGCGACAGCGGCGAAGCGAGTAAGTATATAAACATACTCACTGCCGAAAGGGGTATATTGAAGGTGTTCATCAGGGGCGGAAAAAAGAGCTCAAAGAATGCCTCTCCGACTGAGGTGTTTGCGTATTCGACCTTCTGCCTTGAAGAGAAGAAAAACCAGAATCAGCAGATGTATTATCTTAATTCCTGCGAATCGGAAAAGCTGTTTTATAATATCAGGCTTGATGCTGTTAAAATGGCACTTGCTATGTATTTCTGCGAGCTTCTGAGCTACACCGGCACAGAAGAAAACCCAAGCGAGGAGGTTCTCCGCTTAGCTCTGAATACCTTCTATTCTCTTGATACCGACCGAATGGAAAACGAGCTTCTGCGGGCTGTATTTGAGTTCAGGCTTCTCTGCGAAACAGGCTTCAGACCTGCACTGCTGGGCTGTGCCGAGTGCATGAAAAGCGAAAGCGATATGATGTACCTTGATATTTCATCGGGCAGTATGCTCTGTCAGGACTGCTATGAGGATAAGGGCGAGCAGCACATAGTTGAAGCCGACAGAACGCTCCTATATACTATCCGCTTTATAGCCCTTGCAGAGTATGACAGGCTGTTCAGCTTTAAGCTCAGCCCGAAGTACCTCGCTCAGCTGACAAGCTTTACTTCAAGGTTTATGCGCTATCATGTAAGAGGTGAGCTTAAAACTCTGAGATTTTATAAAATGCTGAAATAGGTGAGAAAATGGCAAGCAGTAACGAATATCTTGAATACATACTGGAGCAGCTATCTGCTCTCAGTGACATAACATACAGAAAAATGATGGGAGAATACATACTATACTACAGGGGCAGAGTGTTCGGCGGAATTTATGATAACAGACTGCTGTTAAAGCCGACAGTCTCCGCCCGTGAGCTTTTGCCCGATGCATCGGAGGAGCTTCCATATGAGGGTGCAAGGCCAATGCTTATGCCCTCTGATACCGATAACAGGGAGCTGCTGGCAAAGGTGATAGAGGCTATGTATAGTGAACTCCCCGAACCTAAAAAGAAAAAGTAATGGAGAATAAAATGAATATAAAAAACTGTGAAGTCTTAGAACTACATAAGATACTTGAAATGCTGGCTTCAAAATGCTCAAATCCCGAGGCTAAAAAGCTGGCAGCTGAAACAGAGCCTATGGACGAGCTCTCCGATGTTCAGCGTGAGATCGATAAAACCACACTTGCACTTGAGCTTTCGGTGCGTTACGGCTCACCAGTGTTCTATAATATACCCGATGTTTCGGCAGCTCTGAAAAGAGCACAAAGCGGCGGTGTAATGTCGCTTGATGAGCTTATCCGCATAAGGCGGCTTCTTGCACAGGTGCAGGAGCTTTACAGCTGGTTTACACAGATAAGAGATGAGGATACCTCAATGCTTTCCTACCTGTTTGAACAGCTCTTTCCCGACAAGAGCCTGCTCACCAGACTTGAAACATCTATCGCCAGCGAGACAGAGCTTACCGATGATGCAAGCGCACAGCTTCGTTCTATCAGGCTGAAAATAAGCCGAGGCGGCTTAAAGATAAGAGAGTCGCTTGACCGTATGATAAAGTCCTCGAGCGTTACGAAATATTTACAGGAGAGCGTAGTTACCCTGCGTGACGGACGCTTTGTCCTGCCCGTAAAGACCGAGTACAAGAGCCGTGTCCCGGGTCTTGTGCATGACACCTCGGCAACGGGCTCGACTCTTTTCATAGAGCCTATGAGCGTGGTCGAGGCAAACAATGAGATCCGTATCCTCAAAGGTGAGGAGCAGGATGAGATAAGACGCATTATCCGTGAGCTTTCGGATATCTGTGCTGCAAGTGCAGAGAAGCTTATCTCAGGCTACAATGCCGCCGCTGAGCTTGATGTATACTTCTCAAAGGCAAACCTCGCCGCCGATATGACAGCGATGACTCCCGAGATATCCGATGACGGCATAATCATTCTAAACAAGGCAAGACACCCTCTTCTTGATAAAAATAAGGCGGTGCCTATAAACTTCTCAATTGGCGAGCAGTACAAGTCCCTTGTCATCACGGGCCCGAATACGGGAGGTAAGACAGTAGTGCTCAAAACAGTAGGGCTGCTCACGCTGATGACTATGTGCGGACTTCTTATTCCTGCATCTGACGGCAGCCGTATCTCGATATATAAAAAGATACTTGTCGATATCGGAGATATGCAGTCGATAGAGCATAACCTCTCAACCTTCTCCTCTCACATGAACAGAGTGAAGGAGATACTTGACGAAGCCGACAGTGAGAGCTTAGTTCTCCTTGATGAGCTGGGCTCCGGTACTGACCCTGTAGAGGGTGCGGCACTTGCGGTTGCGATAATCGAGAGGATAGGGAAGTTCGGGGCAACGCTTGTAACTACGACCCATTATCAGGAGCTTAAAATGTACGCTCTCGATACCGAGGGCGTTGAGAATGCCTCCTGCGAGTTTGACACACAGACCTTAAAGCCTACCTACCGCCTTATTATAGGCTCGCCGGGAAAGTCGAACGCATTTGACATCTCACGCAGCTTAGGCATTGACGATGATATAATCAAGCACGCAAAGAGCCTTATCACTGAGGACAACCGCCGCTTTGAAAACGTGATAGAGCGTCTTGAGCAGTCAAGAACTGAGCTTGAAGCTAGCCGAAAGACCCTAGAGCGTGAAAGAAAAGAAGCCGAGAAGATAAGAGCAGAGCTTGAAGAGGAGCGTGAAAAGCTCTATGACCGCAAGGAGCGTGAGCTTGAACAGGCAAGGCTTGAAGCCGAGAACATAGTCAGGAACGTCCGCATAGAGTCTCAGCATCTGGTTGAAGAGCTCGAAGCTATGAAAAAAGAAAAGGACAAGGCTGACTTTTCTCAGAAGGCTGCTCAGGCAAAGGGCATTCAGCGCAGAGCGATCAATAAGCTCTATGATGAGTCTATGCCCGAAATGGAAAGCAGAAACAAGGATTACGTTCTTCCAAGGCCCCTCAAAAAGGGTGACAAGGTTCTCCTTGCCGACAACGGAAGAAGGGGCATACTTACCTCAGTCCCCGATGCCTCGGGCTCATGCTTTGTGCAGATAGGTATTATGCGTACAAAGGTAGACGTATCTAAGCTTCGCCTTATCGAAGAGGAAGAACAAAAGCCCGTAAAACAGCAGAAAAAGTCAAAGGGCGGAGCAGTCACCAAAAACGGTGTAGAGAGCCGTATGACAAGAAAGCTCTCTACAGAGCTTGATATAAGGGGCTATGCCGCCGATGAGGGTGTTCATGAGGTAGACCAGTTTATTTCCGATGCGATAATGTCGGGCGTTTCAATGCTGACTATCATTCACGGAAGAGGAACGGGAGTGCTTAAAAACGCAGTCAGAAATCATCTGAAGCGTCATCGCTCGGTCAAGTCCTACCGCCCCGGAGTTTACGGCGAGGGCGAGGACGGAGTTACTATAGTTGAGCTTAAATAGAAAGGCAGTATAATGAAAAAATTCATTCCGATAGCACTTGCGGCTGCGGCTTTGGTGCTTGCAGTCGGCTGTGCGGCTGAGAAAAAGGCAGAGTCCGACAGTGACTTCAAGGGAGTCTATATTGAGATAACTCAGGAAGAAGCCAAAGAGATGATGAAAAAAGATGACGGTCATCTTATCGTAGATGTCCGCCGTCAGGACGAGTATGATGAGGGTCATATCCCTGATGCAGTCTGCATACCTAATGAATCCATAGGTACCGAGCAGCCAGAGAAGCTTCCCGACAAGGAACAGATACTCCTTATTTACTGCCGCAGCGGCCGCCGCAGCAAGCAGGCAGCCCAGAAGCTTGCGGACATAGGCTATACAAACATCTATGAGTTCGGCGGCATTATCGACTGGACAGGAGAGATCGTCACAGACTGACAAAGCACAGTGCTTCCGTGTGGGAGCACTGTATTTTTAACATATAGTTATTGAAATATTTAGTGCAATGTGGTATAATATTATGATGTGAGCAGTAAGGAGGTGCCTTATGGACGTACAAAAGGGCGATGTTCTTGTAATGAAGAAAAAGCATCCCTGTGAACAGAAAGCGGATAAAATGCTGGTCCTGCGTACGGGCATGGACTTTAAGCTGCGGTGTATGGGCTGCGGAAGGGAGTTCATGATCCCCCGTGTAAAGGCTGAAAAGAACATCAGGCAGATACTCCGTGACGGCTTGTAGCTGTGCTTTCAGACAGTAACAGTATAAACCGAAAATACAGGAGGAAAAATTATGTTTGAAAAATTACTGTCCTTAGAGGACAAATTCAATGAAATAAATGAGAAGCTCATGCAGCCCGAGGTCGTAAATGACAGCAGGCTTTACACAGAGCTTATGAAAGAATACAAGACCTTAGAGCCTATAGCTCAGACCTTTGGCGAGTACAAAAAGGCCAAGGAGCAGTTTGAGGAAGCACAGGAGCTTCTTGATGCAGGCGGGCTTGATAAGGACTTCAAGGAAATGGTGCAGGCTCAGTATGAGGAATCGAAGGACGAGATGTCAGAGCTTGAAGGAAAGCTTAAAATAATGCTCCTGCCGAAAGACCCGAACGATGAAAAGAACGTCATTATAGAGATCAGAGGCGGTGCAGGCGGAGAGGAAGCAGCTTTGTTTGCAGGCTCTCTTTTCCGTATGTATACTATGTATGCGGCATCGCAGGGCTGGCAGACAGAGGTGCTCAACACAAACGAGACTGAGCTTGGCGGCTACAAGGAGGTCACCTTCAATGTGTCGGGCTCTGGTGCGTATTCGAGGTTTAAGTATGAGAGCGGTGTTCACCGTGTTCAGCGAGTTCCCGAAACGGAGTCTCAGGGCAGAGTGCATACCTCAACCGTAACGGTAGCAGTACTTCCCGAGGCTGAAGACGTAGAGCTTGACATCAACGAAGATAAAGATCTTAAAATAGATGTGTTCCGTTCCTCGGGAGCAGGCGGACAGCATATCAATAAAACCTCGTCAGCAATCAGAATAACCCACCTGCCTACAGGCATGGTAGTTGAGTGCCAGAATGAGCGTTCGCAGTTCCAGAATAAGGCTAAAGCACTGCAGATACTCCGCTCCAGACTTCTTGACCAGAAGCAGCAGGAGCAGGATAAACAGATCGCAGATAACCGCCGTTCACAGGTTGGTACAGGCGACCGCTCCGAGAGAATACGCACCTACAATTTCCCTGAGGGACGTATCTCTGACCACAGAATAGGACTTACCATTTACAGGCTCGAGCAGGTGCTAAACGGTGCTCTTGATGAGGTCATAGACGCTCTTGCAACAGCAGATCAGGCTGCAAAGCTTGCAGGAGAAAAAGACGATTAAGGGGGCGAATGCCTTGAAAACCGAAATACTCGGAATAGACGGTGCATCTCTCGACAGAGCAGCCGAGCTTCTGACTGAAGGGCAGGTTGTAGCTGTGCCCACAGAGACAGTCTACGGCCTTGCGGCAAATGCCTTTGATGAAAAGGCAGTCCGCCGCATTTTTGAAGCCAAGGGCAGACCTGCCGACAATCCTCTAATAGTTCATATAGCTGATGTGTCGGAGCTTGAAAGGCTTTCGCCCGAAGTTCCTGAGCTTGCTTATGAGTGTGCAGAGCGCTTCTGGCCCGGACCTCTGACAATGATACTCCCGAAAGCTGATATTATCCCCTCGGTCACAAGCGGCGGCCTTGATACAGTGGGTATCAGAATGCCTGCCGACAAGACCGCAAGAGCCGTAATAAAACGCTGCGGCTTTCCGCTGGCAGCACCCTCTGCGAACCTTTCGGGAAGTCCCTCGCCTACAGCCTACCGCCATGTATATGAAGATATGAACGGCAGAGTTTCAGCTATTATTGACGGCGGTGACTGCTCTGTAGGAGTGGAGTCCACAGTGATAAGCTTTGACGGCGATAAGATAAGAATTCTCCGTCCGGGATTTGTTTCTCCCGATGACCTTTCCGAGGTCGCAGAAACAATAGTTGACAAGGGCGTATTGGAGCAGCTTTCACCCGATGCGGTGGTGCGTTCCCCCGGAATGAAATACAAACACTATGCCCCAAAGGCAGATGTGACTATAATCGACTCCGACCGTGACAGCTTTATTTCTTATGTCCGCAAAAATGCCGATGAAGCCACTATGCTTCTTGTGTTCAGTGAGGCTGACTGCAAAGGGCTTGACATCGGCTTTGTTAAGTACGGAGATACCTCCGAGGAGCAGGCAAGAAGGCTTTTTACAGCCCTTCGCACACTTGATGAGCTTGGCGCTGAAAAAGTCTATGCACGCTGCCCCGAGAAAAGCGGAGTAGGCCTTGCAGTGTATAACAGACTGCTTCGTGCGGCAGGCTTCAAGGCGGTGAAGCTGTGAGCATCATCGTAGGACTTACAGGTCAGAGCGGAGCAGGCAAAAGCACAGTCTGTGAGACCTTCAGAGAAGAGGGCTTTGCCATTATTGATTGTGACAATGTAGCCCGTCAGGTAACTGAAGCAGGCTCGGACTGCAACAGGGAGCTTGCAGAGCATTTTCCCGACTGCTTTGATAAGAACTTCACTCTTGACCGTGCAAAAATGGCCTCAATAGTTTTCTCCGACAGGGAGAAGCTTGCCCTGCTTGAGAGGATTGAGTTTAAGTACATTACTGAAAGAATAGATGTGCTGATAGAAGAACTGTCCGGAATCTTGGACTATATTCTTCTCGATGCCCCCACTCTTTTCGAGGCAGGAGTCGATAAGCTTTGCAAGGTGATAGTTGCAGTTGTAAGCGACGAGGAGCTTCGCCTTGAAAGGATTATGAAGCGTGACGGCATAAGCCGTGAGCAGACTCTGAAACGCTTTTACTCGCAGCATGACGAGGCTTTTTTCAGAGAGCACTGCGACTATGTAATAGATAATGACCGTGACCTTTCCTACGCCTGCGAGCAGGCACGAAAGGCCGCCCGACAAATAAAAGGAATGTTTAACTGATGCCCGCAAGCACCAAAAATACAGCAAAAAGACCCTCTCAGGCAAAACGCACGGGAGGGAAGAAGCGAAAAACAAAAAAGTACATAAAAAAAGGTCCGCTGATCTGTGCTTTGCTGATACTGGCAGCTTTGATTACTCTGGTGATAGTTCACCGGGAGAATATCACAAAACTCGTCAAGCAGCTGCCGCAGGCTTTTACCTACCCGACCGATTATGAGGAGTACGTCATTAAATACTCGAATGAGTATGACTGCGACCCCGTGCTGGTGTTCTCCGTCATAAAGGTAGAGAGCGGCTTCGACCCGAATGCAGTTTCCGAGGTCGGAGCAAGAGGCCTTATGCAGCTTATGGAGGATGCCTTCGAGTGGATAAAGTTCAGGCTGGACGATGACAGAGGCTATACCTTTGATGATATTTTCAAGCCTGAGCTTAATATCCAGTACGGTACCTACTATCTGAGCTATCTGCTTGAAAAGTATGACGGCTCAATAGAGCTCACAGCAGCGGCATATCACTGCGGAATGGGTATGGTAGACAGCTGGATAGAAAACGGAACTATCGACCCCGAGCATTTCCGTATCTCCGATATCCCCGACGAAAACGACCAGACAGCAAACTATGTTGACAAGATAATGAACGCTTATGAGCACTATAAGGATAAGCTTTCATCAAGTCATGAAATAGCTGAACAA
>ONLC01000010.1 GCA_900318545.1 uncultured Eubacteriales bacterium | reverse complement strand
TATTAATTAAATAATTTTAAAAAATTTATTTTTTATTAAATTATTGATTAAAATAATTTTTCATCCTATGAAATTTTTTTAATTTCTGACTTACTTTTAATATTCCCCACTCCAATATTTTTTATTATTTCTTCTATTATCTAAATTATACACACTTTTAATCATTTCCTCGAAATAATCATCATCTTTTATTCCAACCGAAATATTATTATAATACTCCAAGAATTCTTCCAAACTTATTTTACCTTCATTTTCTTTTTCATCACTTAATAAATTAAATTGGTACTCAAACGTATCTAAAAATTCAGCCAAGACTTCGTCTTCAGTTTTTTTTCCAGTCAATACATCCGGGTGCATTTTTGCATTATAAGTATCTCTTATATCATCTAAATCTATCATACCATTTTTATTTTTATCAAGTGACTTAAAAACTTGCACAACTATTTTTTTTCTTCTTTCATTCATTTCGCCAATGACGTTATTCAAAAATTCAGGATAATCAATTGCTCCGTTTTTGTTCGTGTCTAATTCGGCAAATAATAAATTTATTTCCTTATCGGTTAAATTAATTCTATAATCATGACAGAATTTTTTAAACGAGTCGATATTTACTGTTTTATTATTGTCATTATCTGCTATCATGAATTCGCGTCTTATTGACATGATTCCTCTACTGCCTCTTTTTGAAATAATATTTCTAAGTTTTTCGAAAATTTCATTCACATTATCATTTTTAATATTTTTTTTCGAAAAAATTTTTTCATTTTTGGGGTGGGGATCGAGCCCAAACGGGGCTTGGGTGGTGTTGAAATCTCTATTTCTGAAATTATTAACATTTGTTTCTTTATTTTCTTTAATATTAATATTTTCTTCTTCTTCGTTAATATTATTTATTGATTTAGGTCTCGAGTAAGTAAATGGATTTAATTTCCATGCATTTTGAATCAAGAAAATGAATTGTTCATCGTCATTTATCGACATCGAAATATTATTATAATAATCTAGGAATTCTTCATATGTCACACGCTTTGATCTAGGACCAGATTTTAATAAATGATTAGCTTTGAATGTATCCATAAATTCAGTATAGACTTCTTCTTCTGTTTTTTTTCCGGTTTTCACATCCGGGTTATTCTTGGCATTATATGAATGTTTTATTTCATCCATATCAATGAAGCCACTTTTATCTATATCTAATTTATTAAATGCCTTAGTTACTATATCTTTTCTTTTTTGGTTCATTGGGCCTCGTAAAAGATTGATGAATTCGTCGTATTCTATTACACCATTTTCATTCTTGTCAAATGTTGCAAATAAAAGCATTATTTCATCATTGGTTAAATTTATTTTATACTCATTTAAAGCATTTGAAAATTCTTTGAAATCTAAAGTCTTACTATTATTTTCATCTAATAATTTAAATTGGCGTCTTAATGAAATTAATCCACCGCATCCCCTTGATAAAATTTCTTTCCTCATTTTTCTTAAAGCAATAGTAGATCTTTCCTCTTTTGCCTCTTCTTGAGTTTGACCAGGACGACGATCGCCGAATTTTTCTTGGTAATTTTGTGATAGTATTTTATTATTATTTTCTTTTTCTTCTGTGGTATTAGCCCAAGCTTTTTTATTAGTATTTTGGTTATTTAAATTCCAAGCATTATTTAATAATATTTCGAAATATTCATCGTTATCAATCGTCATCGAAATATTTTCGTAATATTCCATGAATTCTTCTAATGTTATTATATTATCAGTTTCTGTTCCGCATAAATAATTATATGTATCTTGGAACGTGTCCATAAATTCTTTTAAGACTTCATTTTCTGTTTTTCTTCCACTTAATACTTCAGGATGATTTTTAGCACTATATTTAGCTTGTAATTCATCGAAGGATATTTCCCCATTTCCATTAAGGTCTAATTTATTAAAAACTTGATTTACTAAATTTCTTCTGAAATCATTCATATCACCTCTGATTGTTCTAAGGAATTCATCATAATCTATTTCGCCGGTGTTATCTCGATCAAAAGAGACAAAAGCAATTTGGATTTCGTTATCTGTTAAATTTAGCTGAAATTGCTCACAACATTTTTTGAATTCTTTGAAATCTATAGTTTGAGTATTATTTTCATCGACTACTCGGAAATAGCGAGCTATTGAGCAAACTTCTTTTATTCCCCTAGAGGATAATTTTTCCCGAATTTGATTTAGTACTTTTTCAACTGGGGTTTGATTCAAAAATTCTTTTTTGTTTAAATTATTTTGAATTTCTTGATAATCTGGAGCGGGGATTTTGGTTGGGGTAGGGTTTGGGACTTGCAATTTTTTTTTAGAAGAAATTGATTTATTGGAATATAAATTACTCACGAATTCTTTATAGTCTAAAAGTCCGTCTTTGTTTGGATTAAATTGTTCAAAGAGTTCTGATATTTCTAAATCGGAAAGACCTGTTACTCCTATTTTTAACATTGTTTTTGTGAAGATTTCTTTAGAACATAAGCCTGTATCTTGCCGCTCTTGTCATGAACATCAATGAAGCCTGCCTTGCCCATACGTCTCTTGGACATCATTCTTCCTGCGATAGATACATTCACTCTCTTTGCTTCAAGTGCAGCTGAGAGAGCCTCTTCATCGTCACCTGCCTGAGCCTTGCATTCAGCCTCTACCTGCTCATAGCTCTCCTTAGCCTTAGCACAGCTCGATGTTACATCATACTTTGTTATTACAAACGGATCCCTGCCCTCAGCCTGAAGCTCGGCAAGCTTTTCCATTCTTATCTTCTTATATGAATTTATCTCCTCTGCGGAAAGCTCTGCTGTCTCTTCTGATGCAGCAGCGGTGTTTTCCTTTACTTCACTCATTATTACGATCCTTTCTGAACTGTTATATTCTGATTACTTTGAAATATCAATGACCTCAAATTTAAGCAGTCCTGCAGGAGTTTCTGCCTCGAACACATCTCCCACCTTATGGTGAAGAGCTGCTCTTCCGATAGGCGACTCATCAGAGATCTTTCCTGTGTCAGGGTCTGACTCGGTAGAACCAACTATCTGGAGAGTCTCGACCTCATCAAGCTCAATATCTCTTATCCTTATAACAGAACCAACGCCTACCTCATCAAGAGAGATATCATCGTCCTCAACAACTACAGCATTTGAGATCAGAAGTTCGAGCTCGTTGATCCTTGACTCAAGGATAGCCTGCTCGTTTTTAGCCTCATCATACTCAGCGTTCTCGGAGAGGTCTCCGAATGAACGTGCCTCTTTAAGTTTCTGAGCAACTTCCCTTCTTTTGACGGTTACGAGGTACTCAAGGTCCTCCTGTAATTTAGCGTATCCTGCCTTTGAAACGGTCTTGGAATTTGCAGCCATATTAACACACTCCTATAAATAAAAATATTCCTACAAAATATTATTATACATTATAATCGTCAATTTGTCAAGCAGATTAAGGCAATACAAAAGCATTTCTCCGACATAAGCGAAGAAATGCTCAGATCATCATAATATCAGCCCTTCATAGCATTGTAGGCTATCTCAGCGGCTTCAATATCCATATTGCAGCCAAGTCTGTAGAGCTCGGTATTGCCGAGCATCTTATCCATAAGCATAAGAGATGCAGTCATAGCCAGCGGATCAAATGGTCTGTACATCTGCTGTAAAAGCTTGCTGTAGTACTCATCACGGCCGGCCTTTGTTATCGTATTATGCTCGCTTCGTTCAAGGACTGCTATCGCCTTTAACGGAGCCGATGAATTACAGCCGAGCCTGTGCTTGCCGTTGTAGGGCGTACCGAAAACAGTAACACCGCTGTCTGTAACTTTAAGGAGAGGCTTATCATCGTTTATCATTACCGCACGCTCACCAAGGAGTTCCCTCCATAGTCTTGTATGCGTAGACTTTCCTGTTCCCGACTTTGCCGAAAACAAAAATGCCTGACCGTCTACCTCAATACATGAACCATGAAACAAAATAGTATCGTAAAGCGGCATTTTTTCGCAGATCTTTCTGTAGACAGCCAGCGTTTCAAGATAACTGTCAGAGCTGTTATAAAACTCTCTGCCCTCTGCTTTAGCTGACTTTATTGACCTTTCACGCTCCAAAGTCAAGTCCTCCGGGACTATCTGCACCTTGAAATCGGGCTCTCCATCGGTCATATAGTCACAGCACAGCTCTCTGACCTCATCGTATATGGAGCTTACCTCTATAGTCTTCTCAGCAATCAGCACTCTGAATGTAGGCATACTTCAAATCCTCTTCATCAAACAGGTATTATAGGACCTGCGTTTTCTTTTACGGTTTCTGCTTTACTTGTTTGCTTTTCGGTATAAACAGGCTCTTTAGGCTCGGATGCCTTAGTTACAGACTGAGTTTTACAGCCTTTTCGGATCTGCTCGCACTGCTCTTCTCCTGTTTTGAGGGACTATCTATATCACCGCTGCGGCCGCTCCCGTTCTGCGGAGCATTTCCACTCTCTTCAGATACAGCCTGAACATTCTCAGATGGTGCAGAAGCAGACGAGCTTCCCTTTTCCCTGACAGATGAGCTGTCATCATTATTACAGCCTGCCAGCATGAACAGACAAACCAGTATCATCAAGCTTTTTCTAAACATAATTACCTCTATCATACATATCGGCAGACAGTAAATCTACTGCCTGCCGAATTAAATCATCTTAAACAGAAATGATCGGGCCTAAATCATCGCTGTCCTCAATAACATCTACTCTATCAAATAAAACTATTTCAAGCTCGGCTTCTTCAAACTTCAATTTCATTATTAAAACCTTCTTTCCTGACGAAACAAAACGTCTAAAGCTCTTATATAAAATTATTATAACATATTCTTAATCGAATTTCCATAGTTTTTCACTTGTTTTCAGAGCCATATATGTAAATTTTTCGTGAACAAAAGATCCGATCGACATAAGCCGATCGGACCCATTTATTATTCCTCGTACTTTTTGACCTTAAAGATCAGTCTAAGCATACCCGATAAGAGCTTCGGGCTTTTTACAACTACGATCTTCATAATAAGTACCTCCAAAGTATTACGCTGTCAGGCGTATACTATACTATTCCGAAGCTCGGATTTATGTTCATAGCTTAGATCTGACACAAAGCAGAAGCCCTTTCGTAAAGCATATACGGGCAGGCTCGGTTACGGTCTCGTTTGAAACGCCAAGAGGAAAAAACGGTGTGAGTGTAATATTCTCACAGGTGTATTTTGCTCCGCTTATAGTCAGACCCTCAACATTTCCGCCGTAAGCAAAAAGCGACAGCGACCAGCCCTCCATAGGCTCCGCAGAATACGTTCCCGGTAGGAGGAGTTCAGCCCTTTGATCCTCTGCAACGATACGGCATTTCACTCCACGGCTCACGCAGTAAGCCATAGCCTGAATATTCCCGACAGTATGGTCAAGCCGTCCTCCGCAGGCACCGTAAACCGTAATATCATCACAGCCCTCGGTGACAGCTCTTTTCAGTGCAAGCATAAGATCGGTATCGTCCTTTTCCACCGGGTAGACCTCGGCAGCAATATTCTCGGGCTTGTCTGAGGAATCAAAGTCTCCCAGCACAATATCGGGCTGTACCCCTAGTGAAAGCGCTCTGCTATAGCCTATATCGGCGGCTATCACAAGTGAGTTATCAAGCTTTTCTCTGTCAAGCACCCTATCGCTGACAGGCTCTCCGCCTGCAAAGACCGCACATAGCTTAGCCATCGTTTTTCAGCTCCCATTCCTTTATCTGCTTTGCCTGCTCATACATTGTTACATAGCTTTCATGCCTTGAACGTGCTATCAGACCGCTGTCAACAGCCTCAATAACTGCGCAGCCCTTTTCCTTAGTATGACTGCAATCCTGAAAGCGGCATTTGCCGATAAAGGGCGTAAACTCTGTAAAGCAATCAGCAAGCTGATCTTTATGTATAATATCGTACCTGTTTGTATCAAAGGCTGAAAAGCCGGGAGTATCAGCAATATAACCACCGTCAGGGAGCTTGTAGAGCTCAACAGTTCGAGTGGTATGTCTGCCTCGGCCGAGCTTTTTGCTGATTTGTGCCGTTGTAAGTGAGAGCTCAGGAAACAGGCAGTTAAGGAGAGATGACTTTCCTACTCCCGTGTTGCCTGTAAACGCTGAGAGCTTCCCTTTAAGTCTCTTTTTAAGAGCTTCAGAACCCTCGCCCGTTGTGTTGTCAATTTCAAAGACCTCAAAGCCTGAGCTGCGGTATATCTCTGCATACTCATCGGCAGAATGCTTATCGACCTTTGTAAAAACTATCACAGGCTCGATCTTCTTGAAAACCGCAACTGCGATAAACTTATCGAGAAGCGTAAGATTTGGCTTCGGCTCGCAGGTCGAGGAAACGAACACAAGTACATCAAGATTTGCAATAGGCGGCCTTATAAGGACTGAGCGTCTTTCGCATATCTCCTCGATAACGCCTGTGCTGTCTGCTTCAAGAGATATCTCAACGCTGTCACCGCAGACAGGTGAAATGTTTCTTTTTCTGAATATCCCTCGTGCTTTGCACTGATAAACACCGTCGGAGGCTTCTACGGTGTAGATGCCCCCGACTGCTTTGATTATTGTTCCTGTCATATTACTGCTGCTGCTCTCCGCCATTGTCGCCCTGATTCTGATTCTGATCCTGCTGCTGATCCTGCTGTGGTTCAGGCTGAGGAGGCTGCGTCTGAGATTCAGTAGTCGTCGTAGTAGTAGTTGTTGTAGTAGTTGTTGTAGTAGGACTGATAGTAACAAGGCCGCTCTCATTCAAGCTTCCGCTGAGTGTTGCACTCTTATTGTCGTAGTCTATCTCGTAAATAGCGTATCTGCACTGCTGGCTTGTTTCATCGCTCTTAACGTAGATCGTAAGGACTTCCTTCTTCTTGCCCTCTACTGTGATGTTTACAGAGCCGCCTGCTACCGCCTCACCGTTGGAGATCTTCTGAGTATATGCAACGTTTCCGTCCTTGTAGATGTCAAGCGAGTAAGAACCGCTCAGACCCTCAGGAAGCGGCATTGAGAATGTCAGCTGTGTAGGAGCTACCTCACCGGTAGATACATAGATGATAACCTCTGTGTTTCTCTCCTGATAAGAACCTGCCTCGAGATCCTGCTCAATAACCTTGCCCTTATCGCCGTCATGCTCTACCTCCTGAACAATAGGAGTAAGCTTATTTTCCTTGAGCGACTTGACAGCCTTCTCCTCTGTAAGGCCTACAACATCAGGAACCTTAACTCTTGTCTCAACAGGTCCCATGCTGACGAATACCGCTACTGTTGCGCCCTCTGCGTGCTGCTCACCTGCAGCAGGCTCGGTCTTAACAACAAGGCCCTTTGCAACTTCATCAGTCCATTGCTCACGCAGCACGACATTAAAGCCTGCGGCCTTGAGCTCACTCTGGGCAACGGCACTCTCCTTAGCCGTCATATCAGGCACGGGTATCATCTTTTTACCCTTACTTACCGTCAGTGCTATGGTCGTTCCTTCCTTGACCTGCTTTCCGACTGTCTGAGCCTGATCGATGATTATGCCCTCATCAAATTCGTTGTTGTATTCTTCGGTAATATCGAATTTAAGCTTATCCTTATAATCCTGCTCAACCTTGACGATGTTCATTCCGACAAAGTTCGGGAGCGTTACAACGCCCTTGGAGCCAAGTCCGTCATCACCGCTGAAGGAGTTAAGAACTGAATAAACGATAACTATACAAGCGATAATAACGACCGCAACGGTCATTCCGAGGAGGATAGGCACTACATAAGAACGCTTCTTCTCGTCCTCTTCGTCCTCATCATCTTCCTCTTCGTCATCATCGTAATCTTCCTCATACTGATCCTCTTCATCATAGATGTTATTAGAGGAAACAGGAACTACGGGAGCATTATCAGCAGCTGAAACGCCGTTCTTATAGCCGAATACTACGGAAGGATTGATCTTGAAGGTGTCTATATCCTTTATCATCTCGGCTGCCGACTGATAACGTCTGACAGGATCCTTCTCCATTGCGTGGATAACGATCTCCTCGAGTGCCTCGGGTATAGAAGGCATTATCTCTCTGGGCTCTACAGCCTTATCCTGCATATGCTTAACTGCGATAGATACAGGATTTTCGCCCTCAAATGGCTTTCTGCCTGTGAGCATCTCGTAAAGCATTACACCAACAGAGTAGATGTCAGACCTTTCATCGGTCATATCGCCTCTTGCCTGCTCGGGTGAGATATAATGAACGGAGCCTATTGTCTTATCTGACAGGGTCTTTCCGTCAATTCTGGAAAATCTTGCGATACCAAAGTCCATGACCTTGATAGTGCCGTCTGTAAAGAGCATAATGTTCTGAGGCTTGATATCTCTGTGAACGATGCCCTTGTCATGAGCGTGCTGCAAAGCTCTGAGTATCTGCGTTACGAAATGCAGAGCATCTTTCCAGCGGAGCACTCCCTGCTGCTCGATGAACTCCTTCAGTGTGATACCGTCGATATACTCCATAACGATGAACTGTATCTCATCAGAGAAGCCCACGTCATAGATCTTGACTATATTCGGGTGAGAAAGCACTGCTATTGCCTTGCTTTCGTTTCTGAACCTTCTGAGGAACTCCTCATTCTCGGAGAACTCAGATTTAAGGATCTTTACGGCGACAGTACGATTTTCCATAACATCTATAGCTTTATAAACATCAGCCATTCCGCCAACGCCTATAAGCTCGGTTATTTCGTATCTGCCGTCGAGCTTTTTGCCGATATTAGAATCCATTCATTTCAACTCCAGTTCTTATCTATATACTTTTTGTTTCTTTATCAATTAGCTATGATAGCTGCGGTGATATTATCTCTTCCGCCGCTTTCATTTGCATAATTTATCAGTGTTTTTATAGCCTCATCGAGGTTCTTGCCAAATACTGTCTCATAGATGAAGTCCTCCGAGCAGTAATTTGACAATCCGTCAGAACACAGTACTATCGAGAAATTGCCCCATTCCTCAAGCTCGAAATAATCGACCTCGACATCGGGTTCAACTCCCACAGCCTTTGTTATGACATTTTTCATGTGATGGTTTTTAGCCTCTTCATCGGTTATCTGACCCGACTGGCGAAGCATCTCAACATAGGTATGGTCAGTGGTTATCTGCCTGATGCCGCTGTCAGTCAGGATATAAGCCCTGCTGTCTCCGACATTTACCACATAGATGCACTTATTCACAACCAGTGCCGCTACGCAGGTGGTACCCATACCGTTTTTATCTATATCCTCACGACTCTTTTCATAAACCACGGTATTTGCAGCATGAACAGATGTAAGGAGAAGATTTCTTATAGAATTCGGCTTCATATCAGGACGGAAATAATCAACTATCCTGTGCGCAACAGTATCAACAGCAAGCTGACTTGCAACTGCGCCCGAAGCTGCGCCGCCCATACCGTCGCAGACTATAGCAACAGACATATTGTCACCCAGAAACCTTGTTTCTACTCTGTCCTGGTTCTCTTCCCTGACCTTACCTTTGTCAGTATTCGATGCAACGAACAAACGGCCCACCGTCCTTTCTGTTATATTTCATACTCTCTTCTCAGCTGACCGCAGGCAGCATCAATATCTGCGCCGAGCGTTCTTCTTACTGTAGCATTTATGCCAAGCTTTCCGAGAAGATGTGCAAATCTTTTTGCAGCAGCTCTGTCCGAGCTGTAATTTCTTTCCTTTATCTTATTGACAGGAATAATATTCACATGACAGATAAAGCCTCGCAGCAATGCGGCAAGCTCATCTGCATGAGCAGGAGTATCGTTCACTCCGTTTATCAGAGCATACTCAAAGGATATCCTCCTGCCTGTCTTAGCAAAGTAGTCCTTGCAGGCAGCCATAAGCTCTGATATATTATATTTATTGTTTATCGGCATTATTTCACTTCTGCCCTTATCGTTCGGACAATGAAGTGATATCGACAGCGTAAGCCCGAGATCGAGCTTTGAAAGCTCATATATCATCGGCACAATTCCGCAGGTCGATAACGAAACATGACGAAGGGAGAGGTTTCTCCCCTTAGGAGCACTCAGCTGCCTCAGGAAATTCACCACATTATCGTAGTTATCCAGCGGCTCTCCTATGCCCATCAGCACAAGCCCCGAAATACTTATGCCCTGGTCACGCTCTGTTTCATAAACCTGCTCCAGTATCTCAGAGGAGCTAAGGTCTCTCTTGAAGCCCGCAAGCGTAGAAGCGCAGAACCTGCACCCCATCTTACAGCCCACCTGAGAGGACACACACAGTGTTTTTCCGTAGCTGTATTCCATAAGAACTGTTTCTATATGATTGCCGTCTTCCAGCTCATATAGATATTTTACAGTATTATCGGTACTTGATTCAAGTCTTTTTACAATAAATAGTGATTTTATACAAAACTTTTCGCTGAGCTGATTCCGCAATTGTGCAGAAATGTTACTCATTTGTGAAAATTCTTTGACTTTTTTTACATGAAGCCAATCGTATATCTGTGCAGCACGGAATTTCGGCTCGCCAAGCAGCCTGATCTGCTCTTCAAGTTCATCATAAAGCAGATCAAGTATATCAATTTTTCCGCTTTCATCAAAGGTAAGCAAGCTATCACCTCAGTCTGCGAAATTTGGCTATGAAAAAGCCGTCTGAATCAAACATATCGGGGAAAACAGTTAATTGAGAGTTATCAAAGCTTCTGCCGCCTAACTCTCCGAGAGGGACTGGTTCAAAGTCTGCGTTTTCTGATAAGAAGCTCTGAACCACGTCATCATTCTCAGCTTTTGAGAGCGAACAGGTCGAATACACCAATATACCACCTGTCTTGACATAGGCTGCCGATGTCTTCAAAATATCAAGCTGTATCTCAGGAAGTCTTTCAAGCTCTTCCTCGGGCTTGTACTTTATCTCGGGCTTTCGCCTTATAACTCCGAGTCCCGAGCACGGAACATCGCAAAGCACTTTATCGGCTGCAGGCAGCGACTCGTTATGCTCCTTAGCATTATTTACGGCAGCGCACACGCTTTTAAGTCCCAGCCTTTCTGCACCGCTTTTTATAAGCTTTACTCTGTTTTCATGAAGATCAAACGCCATTACCCGACCCTCATCATTCATAAGCTCAGCTATCGTGAAGGTCTTGCCTCCGGGAGCTGCACAAAGGTCAAGCACTGTGTCGCCAGATTTCGGGTCAAGTGCCATACAGCAAAGCTGACAGGAATAATCCTGAACGTGGATAAGCCCCTGCTTAAATGCATCAAGCTCCTCAACAGCACCCGCTCCGGAGAGCCGTATACAGCCGTGACCCATATCGGTGACATGAACGCCCTCCTGTTCAAGCAGAGAGATGATCGTCTTAGCATCTGCCCTTACTGTATTGAGCCTTACATATTCGGGAGCCTTCCCAAGTGATGCCCTGAGTATCCCCTCGCAAGCCTTGACACCGTATTCATCTGCCCATTTGCGGACAAGCCACTCGGGACACGAATACTCGAGAGAAAGAGCCTTTATTCTGCCCTTGACCGAGGGCAGGCTCTTGTCATCTCTGACAAAGCCTCTGAGCACTGCATTCACAAAGCCTGCTGCAGCAGGATTTCTGACCTTTTTGGCAAGCTTCACAGACTCATCTACGGCTGCGTTATCGGGAACGGAATCCATATATCGGAGCTGGTAGATGCCCATTCTCAGAATGTTTCTGATATCGGTACTCAGCTTTTCTGTCTTTTTATTGCAGCGTGAATCTATTACAGCATCAAGGGTGAGCTTACGCTCGATGACTCCGTAAAAGAGGGCTGCTGCAAATTTTTTCTCACGCTCATCAAGCTGTGAACGTGAAAGCTTCCGGTCGAGAAGAATATTTGAATAGGAAGCACTCTGCTCCTGTCTGACTAAAAGCTTCAGTACAAAGCCTCTTGCATTTCCCATAAGGCGGCTACCCGAGCTTTGTGCCAGCCGCAACAGGCTTTCCTCTGAGGTAGTCCTCAGCCTTCATACGTTTTGAGCCCTCAGCCTGAACCTCGGTGAACCTTATCACTCCGTCTGAGCAGGCTACCGAAAGCCTATCATCAAGCACGGTACCCGGCTCTTTGTTGGCTTTCATATCCTTAACTATCTCGGAGCGGTAAACCTTCAGTCTTTTGCCGTTAAGAAGCGTTACCGCACAGGGCCAGTCAGAAAGGCCGCATATCTGCTTATGGACCTTGAAAACAGGCTTCGTGAAGTCTATCTCACACATACTCTTATCAAGCATACCTGCGTAGGTCGCCTGTGAATCGTCCTGTTTAATCGGTGTTATACTTCCCTCTTCAAGGCGGTCAAGAGTTTCAATAAGAAGCTCCCCTCCTATGACAGACAGCCTGTCAAACAGCTCGGAGGCAGTTTCATTTTCGCCTATCCCGGTCTCACGCTGAAGAAGTATATCTCCAGTATCAAGTCCCTCGCCCATAAGCATCGTTGTGATACCTGTTGTGGGTTCACCGTCAAGGACGCTCTGCTGTATAGGAGCTGCACCCCTGTATTTAGGCAGAAGCGAGCCGTGAACATTCACACAGCCGAGCTTAGGTATTTCAAGAACTTCTTTCGGAAGTATCTTTCCGTAGGCTGCCACAACTATGCAATCGGGAGCGATATCATTAAGGATACGAAGGTATTCGTCAGCGTCTTTTTTAAGGCTTTGCGGCTGATAAACCGCTGTGCCGTGCTCCTGTGCAAGCACCTTTACAGGGGGCGGAGCAAGCTTATAGCCTCTGCCCTTGGGCTTATCGGGCTGAGTAAACACAGCTGCAATATCATGGCCTTTTTTATAAAGAGCTTCGAGTGTGGGAACAGCAAAATCGGGAGTTCCCATAAAAACTATCTTCATGCCTGTTCGTCCTCTAAATTAACAAATTCCTCTACAATCTCTGTGAATATATGGCCGTCGAGATGATCAAGCTCATGGCATACGCACTGAGCAAAAAGGTCAGTTACCTGCATTTCATACCACTCACCGTGCCTGTTCTGAGCCTTGAACTTTACAGCCATAGGCCTTGTAACATAGCCCCACTCACCGGGACAGGACAGGCAGCCCTCGAGCACCCTCTGCTTCTCTTCGGACTTTTCGAGTATCTCTGGGTTTACAAGCTCATATACCTGATCCTCTATAATGATGACTACAACTCTTCTGAGCTTAGCCACCTGAGGTCCTGCAAGACCTACGCCCTCAGCCTGACGGAGTGTCTCCACCATATCGTCAAGGAGCTGAGCAAGCTTATCGTCAAATTCTGTAACGGGCTTGCATTTTTTGTGAAGAATCTCATCGCTTTTATTGAGTATCTTTCTTATTGCCATAATTATTTCCTTTCGGTCAAAGCCCGATATCGCCGTTAAGATCGGCATATATCCTTACGGTCTTCAACTGTTTTTGTTTATAGAAGTCCTCCAGAACAGTCTGTATCATCATTCTGAAGTCTTTTATATTCTTCGATTTGAGGATAAGCCTGTACCTGTAGCGCCCGTTTATAACTCCGAGAGTACAGGGTGCAGGGCCAAGAGCCCTTAGCGGAAAGCTTACCTTATTTTCTCTTAAATACTGAGCTATCCTTGAGGTTACCCACCTCGCAGCAGCTATAGCCTGACTCTCCATCGGTGAAGAAAAGCCAAACACGCAGATATCGCAAAAAGGCGGATAGGTCAGCGTTTTTCTGAGAGCTGCTTCCTCATTGAAAAACTCATCATAATTCTGCTGAGCCGCCAGATTAATAACGTAATGGTCAGGCACAAAGGTCTGTATATAGGCAGTGCCGGGCTTTTCTCCTCTGCCGCAGCGGCCTGCTACCTGTGTGAGCAAAGAAAAGGTACGCTCATAGCTTCTGTAGTCACCCGTAAAGAGCGCCTTGTCAAGCGATACGACTCCGACTACGGTAACATCGGGGAAATTTAGCCCCTTTGCTATCATCTGAGTACCAAGCAATATATCATACTCATGGTTCTCAAACGCCCTGAAGTTTTTCTCATAGGAATACCTTGATGATGTGGTATCGGCGTCCATTCTGAGAAGCCTTGCACTTGGAAAAAGCCTTGCAAGCTCGTCCTCTACCTTCTGAGTGCCGACACCTGTAAGTCTTATCTTTGTGCCCTTACACACAGGACATTTTTCAAGGTTATCCATAGTATAGCCGCAATAGTGACACATAAAGCGGTTATTCTTTTTATGGTAGGTCAGCGGAAGCTGACAGTTAGGACATGATATCGGCCGGCGGCAGTCAAGGCAGGCTGCATGAGTGCTGTGACCTCTTCTGTTAAGGAAAAGGATCACCTGCTCATTTCTGTCGAGTGCCGTCTGTATGCCGTCTGCAAGCTCACGGCTGAACAGTCCGCTGTTGCCTTCCTCTGCCTCCTGCTGCATATCTATGATATGAATATCGGGAAGCTTTGCATCGTTATACCTTTTGCGAAGCTCAAACAGATGAAATCTGCCTTTTTTAGCATCATTGAAGGTCTCAAGTGAGGGTGTTGCCGATGCCAGCAAAAGCACAGCATTGTGATATCCGCACCTTTGCACAGCTACATCTCTTGCGTGGTACCTCGGAGACTGGTCGGACTTATACGAGGGCTCGCCCTCCTCGTCCATTATTATTATACCGATATCCGAAAGCGGCGCAAACACTGCACTTCGGGTACCGATAACTATTCTTGCATCACCGTTTCTGATACGTTTGAACTCGTCTATCCTCTGTCCCATTGAGAGAGAGGAATGGAGCACGGCAATCTTATCACCGAACAGGCTCTTGAACTTTGTGAGCATCTGCGGTGTGAGTGATATCTCGGGCACAAGGAGCATCGCAGTTTTGCCGCTGTTTACGACTTCATTTATAAGCCTTATAAACACCGATGTCTTTCCGCTGCCCGTAACTCCGTACAAAAGAGCACCTGAGGGCTTAGCCTCGTTTACAAGCTCCATTATACCGTCAAATGCCTGCTGCTGCTCTTCATTCAGGATAACAGACTCAGGGTCCTGCCTTTCGCCTATCTCTCCGAGAGCATCACGCATGACCTCATAGTCAAACGAATATGCTGCACCCTTATCGATAAGAGCCTTGATTATGCTTGCAGTGCAGCCTGTCAGATAGCATATCTCTTTAACAGAAGCACATTCGCAGTCAAGAAGAAGGTCTGCTGCATTTTTCTGCTTGGGAGTCAGCTCCACCGAGAGCTCACCGTTCAGGTATTCGTCTGTAAGACGCACCATTTTTACGGTTTCGTCACCGACCTTTCTTTTGAAAAGGTCTCCCGTTTCGATATAGCCCTTGTCAATAAGCCCCTGAACAGTTTTCTGAAGCAGCTTATTGCTCTTATCTCCGAGCCTTGCATCAATATCTCTCTGAGACTTTGTGTTTTGCAGAAAAGCAATTATCTCCTTCTCGCTGTCATCAAGGGTATCCTCGTCAATATAGGTATTCACAAGCTCATAATGAGTCGATACACTGTATGAAAAGCCGCTTGGCACACAGGATCTGTAAGCCTCAAAATAGGTACAGAAGGTATGTTCCTTCAGCCACAGAATGATTCTCATCATTTCCTCTGTAACAAGGCTCTCAGTGTCAGCAACAGATATTATCGGCTTAATAGCCTCATTATATACCGATTCCTGATAGGTAGACGCAATAAAGCCTATCACCTTGCGGTTGCCCCGTCCGAACGGAACAAGCACCCTTACACCGACAGCAGCCCTTTGTTCCATCTGCTCGGGAACATGATAGCTGTAAAGCCTGTCAAAGCTGTATGAAGCCGCACTGACTGCGACCTTTGCAACAGTAAACACTCCACGCATTATCAGACAAGCTCCTTATCAGTATCAGCCTTTTAGAGCCGGATCCTCTACTATTCTGTATTCTTTGTTTGCAATCTGCTCAACGGCAGTCTGTACAGGCTTGATATCAAGTATCTTCTTCTCATCGAAAGCGTCCTCGGTTATCTCTCTTGCTCTCTTTGCTACAGCGATAACGAGAGAATAATAGCTTTCGTTATTGGAAAGGATCTCTGATACCGATGGTCTTAACATCATTTTTCAAGCACCTCTTTGATAGTATTTTTCATATTTTCAGCCTTGAAAGCGTCCGCATCGTGCGTACCCCTTCCGGCAGCTTCTATAACTGTATAAAAATCCTTAACAGCGGCTTCAAGGTCATCGTTCATGATGACATAGTCATATCTCAGTGACTTTTCTATCTCTCCTGCCGCCTGGCTTACTCTTCGCTCTATGACCTCTTCACTCTCTGTCCCTCGCTTGCCGAGCCTTCTTCTCAGTTCTCCTATATGAGGGGGCAGTATAAAGATCATTACAGCCTCGGGATACTTTTCCTTTACCTGAAAAGCTCCCTGAGTTTCTATTTCAAGAACAACATCAACGCCCTCTTCAAGCTTATCGAACACAGCCTTTTTCGGAGTTCCGTAGGAATTGCCCGCAAAGCTTGCATATTCAAGAAAGCCGTCCTCGGAGATCGTCTTTCTGAACTCATCATCGCTCATAAAAAAGTAGTGAGTTCCGTTTATCTCGCCCTCACGGGGCTTTCTGGTTGTCGCAGAGACTGAATAGTACACGTTTCTTTCCTTAAAGACCTCGGAAAGGATAGTTCCCTTTCCGCAGCCCGATGGTGCAGAAACTATGAAAAGCTTTCCCTTACTCATCTTCGTCCTCCCCGTCATCCGCCCTGCTTCCGATAGTTTCGGGAGTAACAGCACAGAGAATTATATGGCCGCTGTCAGTCACTATAACAGTTCTTGTCTTTCTGCCGTAGGTCGCATCAATAAGAGTGCCCTTTTCTCTTGCCTCCTGAATCATTCTCTTTATAGGAGCTGACTCGGGGGAAACAACGGCTACGACCTTCAAAGACGAGACCAGATTTCCAAATCCTATATTTATAAGCTTCATAAAAACTCCGTTATTCTATGTTCTGTATCTGCTCTCTGATCTTCTCTATCTCAGCCTTTACATCTACTACGGTTCTTGTTATCTCAATATCGCTGCACTTAGAACCCGTAGTATTTATCTCTCTGTTCATCTCCTGAACAAGGAAGTCAAGCTTTCTGCCTACAGGCTCGCCGCTTTGAATAAGCTCTCTGAACTGTGCTATATGGCTTCTGAGCCTTACTGTCTCTTCGTCAACTGCGACCTTATCGGAGAAGATAGCAACCTCTGTAACTATTCTTCTCTCGTCAACCTCGGTCTGACCGAGTGCTTCAAGACTTTCCTTGATCTTATTGTAGAGCCTGTCATAATAAGCCTTTGCAGAATCGGGAGCCTTGGTCTCGATGAAGGTAACTGCCTGCTCGATAGTATCAAGCCTTGAGCTGATATCCTCATACATTTTCTGACCCTCGGTTATTCTCATCTCTACAAAGCGGTCAAGGGCGGTCTGAGCAGCTTCTTTGACCTCATTCCAGATGACCTCTTCGTCCTCGGTCTTTTTAACCACAGTGAAAATATCGCTCATTCTGCTGATAGCGGAAAGAGAGAGATCATCGGTAAGTGCAAGCTCGTCCGCCGCACCCCTGAGTGCATTAACATAGCCCTTTGCAACAGGGAGATTAAGCTCTATCTCAGCATCAGTGCCCTCAAGATTGTAAATGAGGACGGACACCTCAACCTTGCCCCTTGAAATACCGCTTTTGAGGAAAGCCTTAAGCTTTTCATCAAGGTAGCCGTAGGCTCTCGGAGTTTTGGCTGTGAACTCATAATACCTGTGGTTCACTGAACGTATCTCGACTATTATTTCACGCTTTTCATTGGTTATATGCTCACGGCCGAAGCCTGTCATACTCTTTATCATAATAAAGTCCTTTCCGACCATTGATCTCTTAAATTGATATCAATATATTATATCACTTTTTCCTCAATATAGCAATAGTTTTTCACAGTATTTTCAATTTATCTTTACCGATTGTTTATATATTCAGAAATATATCAAGTATGCTCTTTCCGATATATATATGCGGATAGGTCTCAAAGGTCTCCCACGTTGTTGAACCGGTAGTCACACCGACAAAATCAACGCCTGCTCTCTTTGCTGTTTCGGCATCAATATAGCTGTCACCGATGTAAAGCACATCTGCTTTATCGGCACCGAACCTCTCAATAATAAGGTTCAGCCCCTGCGGATCGGGTTTGGCTTCGGTGACGTCCTCTCCGCCGACTATAATATCCACAGGCATAGAGCCTGCCTGCTGTTCAAAGGTCTGCTCTATGCGGTAGCGGTACTTTGTGGAAACTATCCCGACCTTTCGGTCAGCGTGCTTTAAGGTCTGCAAAACTGCGATAGTATCGTCATAGAAGTATGTATGCTTTACCATAACCTCGTCAGCCTTTTTGACGTAAGCCTTGCGAAGCTCCTCCCGCTGAGGGTTGTTCGGCGTGTCCGTCAGAATATCAAAGCCGTCAACTAGAGTCAGACCTATAGTGTTATAGATCTCTCGGTCACTTTTCATAGGGTAGCCAAACTCATTCAGAACGTGCTTGAAGCACATAAGTATTGCCTCGGAGCTGTCTGCGAGAGTAAGGTCAAAATCAAAAACGAAATACTTATATTTACTCATAATCCACCTGCTTACATGATCTCAATACAAGTATAGCACACAACAGGTAAAATGTAAATTACATTTAGATTACAAAAACAAAAGCACCCGGGTCTGTGAACCGAGTGCTCAGTCTGTCGATAAACTCAAAATAGTGCGGAGCTTTGCCTCGTCAGGTCTGGACATTACGTCCAGACAGCCTCGGCTGGGTAAGAGGAGGAAGGGGCTTCGCCCCTTTGTCCCACTGGGGCTAACGCCCCAGCCCCCTTTTAAGAGAACTATTGCAACAAGCAGAGCACCCGGGTCTGTGAACCGAGTGCTTGATAGGATTACGTCATTCAAAATAATCATTCAGTACATATAATGCCGACACACCCGAAGGTGCGTCGGCGTAGGATATATGAAATTATAATTATCTCATATTGTCTGCTTTCCTGCAATGTATCTGAGAAGAGCTGCACAGTCACGGTTGTTTACACTGCCGTCACCGTTGATGTCCATTGCGATCATCTGAATCTTGTCAGCCTCTCTCTTCTGAACTGAAAGCTGGTTGAGTAAGCCTGTATCCTTATTATTTACCAGACCGTCGCCGTTGAAGTCGCCGATGACTGCAACCTTTACGGAATCGGCAAGCTCATCACCGTTGTAGAGGCAAACTGTAAAGTTTGTACCTACCTTTGCGGTATCGCTTACTTCATTTCCTGCTGTGTCAAGGATAACCAGACCTTCGTTCTCGAACATTGCCTTGATCTCGGCTGCTGTATTAGCACCTGCTTTGACATTTCTGAGGTTGCGTTCACTGTCAAAGCCTGCTGCAGCTGTTGCTTTAAGAACAAGTGTGGAATCAAGATCATTTGTAACATTTACCTTCAGCTCTGCATAAGCACCGGTGTAAGGAAGTGTTACTCTTATTACGGTCGAGCCTGCGCTCACACCTGTGATAACACCGTCTTCATCTACTGCTGCCACATCTTCATTATCAGAAGACCATACCTTATCATAGCTTGAATAATCCTCAGGAGTAACTGTTACTGCAATTCTGTTGCCAGTAATATCAAAGCTTGAGCCAACAGATATTGTTACTGCTCTGCTGCGTCCGATAGATACTGTAGCATACTCGCTCTCGCTGATATACTTTGCCTTGATGGTAGTATTCTCAGTGATAGTGCTGAAATCGCCGTCCCAGCCTGTAAATACCTTACCGCTCAGTTCAGGAGCTGCAGGAGCTGTTGCCGCGTTATTATACATTACCTTCTGAGAATCTATAAGCACTTCACTGCCGTTCTCGTCTTCATATACGAAATTAACATTGTACTCCTGTGTATCGTATGCAACATAGAGTGTCATAGACTCGCCGATAACCTCAGCATCAAGGATAAATTCCTCGGTGTAGTTCTCATCGAAATAGAACGCTCTGAATACCTGACCGTTAAACTCAGGCACTTCAATTTTTGAGAGCTTGCTGCCTTCTTTAACGAGCCATGCTGTTGTTCCGAAATAGATATCCTCAAGATTTGCTGCGGAAAGGTCAAGCTGTACTATATGATACTTAGGCTTGCCGGGTGTATTGATAGCATAGAGTGCATTTACCTCGGCACTGTCATTACAGCCTGCACATACCGCATAAGCTCTGAGCTGGCACGAAGATGAAAGTGTAACAGGTGCTGTGTACTCAGCTGCTGTTTCAGATGTCTTAGGATCTGTACCGTCTGTGGTATACCAGATAACAGCATCTTCATTTGCACAGGTAAGCGTTACAGTCTGAGCTGTGGTGTACTCACCGTCTTCAAGGCTTATTTCAGGCTCACTTGTTGTCTCGGGGAAAACATAGGTCGGATACAGGATCATCGACTCTTTTACCTCTGTCTCCTCTACAGGCTCACCTGTGAATGCATTTACCCAGCCGAGGAAAATAATATCCTCAGACTCCTCAACCGCTTCCTGAGCATCGTAGAAGTCGATGTTGCTTCCGTTTTCAACGGTGTAGCTTGCAAGAGCCCTGACTTCCTGCATTTCACTTTCAGCGTATTCCTCGTTGTTGAGGCTTATCTGCTCAAAGTCACTGTCGGTAAACTTTTCGGAGATATTTACCTCTGTGTTAGCATTTATAACCGTAACATTGAACTTCTCGGGAGTGCTTCTTGTTACAACCACCATATCACGGTCAACTATTCCGCCGTTTTCAGCGTATTCATCAAGTGTGATATACTGATCCTCACCTGTCTGGACAACCCACTCGGTAATAAAGCCCTCAGGACCTTCGGGAACGCCGTCAGCTATGAGCTTATCACCGTATTCAAACTTAGAAAGTGATACTGTCTGCTTCTCCCAGTTTACGAAAGCGACCGTGTATGTCTCCTTCATGGACTCGGGATATATGTTCATGTCATTTCTGACATTTATCGGAGATTCAGACCAGTTAGTAAATCTCTGCCCTGCAGGAACGTTAAGTGCGCTTCTGTCAGGGAATTCTGCATTTTCACCCTCAAGAACAGTCTGTGTCTTTATGATCTCAGGGTCTTTATTCATATCAGCTGAGAAATCATAGAAGTTTACAGTATATGAGCGCTTGGGAGCTTCAATAACGCCGAGGTCAACAGATCTTGACTGACCGTCGATAGAGGCGGTGATCGTGAAGTCGCCTGTATCAGCAGTCGGAGCTTCACGGAGAGCTGCGTTGTCTATAACAACTGAGCCGTCCTCGCCGACCTTGGTTGTCTGTACGAATTCTGTAGTAAAGTTGGAAGCCTGACCGTACTTGTATACCCATACAGTTACGTCCTGTCCGCTGAACTGAGAGTCAACGCTTCCTGAAATGTTTACCTTGCGCTCTGCCGGAACCTCAGGCTCAGCAAGAACAGGAACATTTACTATTCTGTAGCGGTAGATGTTTATTATCTTTGATTTGCCCGGTTCAACCTTTGTCTCTACATTTGCATATTCTGCACCGGCACCGTTGCTCTGCTTGTCTGCAACAGGAACATCACCTGTGTACTCGATCCAGTCGCTGTAATCTGAGGTCTTGGTATAAGTATATACCTTGTTGGATACTGTCCATTTCTGAACGTAGATCGGCACTCTGCCCCACCAGTAGCTGTCCTTGCAGGCACTTGCATTTGCCCACTTGTAAGCCGAACCGTCTGATGCAAGAGGCTTATTGCTCAGGTCTGTTGTCGCAAATGCACAGAATTCAGAGAAGGTCGATGTCTTGCTGTAGGAAATGCTCCTGTTAATAGGTGCGCTGAGCTCTGCACCTCTGCACCAATGCCAGTACAGATAACCGTTCAGAGCATTTTTAGTGATCTTTGTGATAGTAGTATCTGTCTCGGATGCCTTCTTTGGAGTTAAATTATACTTCTTGTAAAGTTTACTGCCCGTATAGAAGCCTGAAGGCCATGACGGTGCATAATACATAGTGCCTGAGCTTACTTCCTGCGTATCGTAGCCGTTTTCTCTTGTATAGCCTGCAAGAGATGTAGCTGTTGAGGTTGTAGTCTCCTTGAGCTTGTAGCGATAGTACTTCTTCTCAGGCTCATTCTCAGTGCGGGTAGAGTTCTCGTACTCATAGCCGTTGCCTGATGTCTTGAGCTCCTCGCCCTCCTGGTAATCAAACCACTCAGACCACTCATCGCTGACAGTGTTGTCAATGTCGGCATAAGCTGTCTTAGTAAGCTTTCCGAGAGTATCGTAGCCGTTTACTGCATATACCTCTACCTTAGCGGCAAGGTCCTGATAGATAACGGTCATCTTTATGTCTCTTGTCTCATTGGCGTCGATAGCAAATGCCAGAGACTCAGCAGATGTAAGGATAGTGCCGTTCTCAGATTTAAGAACTGCTACAAGTCTTCCGCTGTAGACCTCATCTATCTTGTTGGAAAGGGTAACTGTGATGTCATAGCCCTTTGTATTCCATGTAACGTCTTTGATAACAGCGGTAGCACTGTGGTCGCTGTCAGCCCACTTGTAAACTGTGTTGACTGTAATGTCTGAAGTTACACTGTCAAAGTCAGCGTCCCAGCCTGCGAAGGCATAGCCCTCATAGCCCTTGGGAACTGTAACAGAAGGTGCCTGAGCAGCCTCTTCATACTTTACTTCCTGTGTTTTGAGTATCTCATTTGTAAAGCTGTCAACAAATTTTACTGTGAATGAATTCTTGTCATAAACCGCATCATACCAGAGCTTCTGAGGCTCGCCGTCATTCGGCTCTGTAACGGATTTTTCCTCATTAAGCACCCACTTTGAAAAGGTATGACCTTCGTGAACAGGGGGCTTAGGAGCATCAGCGGTCTTGCCGTGAGCTATATCGAGTGTATCTACGACTGTTTCTGCAACGGTATCATAGTATGTTACCTGCTGATTAGGCAGAACATTAATAGTTACAGAAGAGCCCACTGTAGTGCCTGCACCGTTTACGCTTGTGATAGTAGCGGTGTACTCACCTACTTTGGTAAAGCCGTCGAGAACGACAGGGCTTGCCTTAATGCCTGTNNNNACAGGGCTTGCCTTAATGCCTGTTTTGTTGAAGCTTACAGGACCTGTAACGCTGATATTGTAGCTGTCAGCGAGGTTAGCAGCGTCCCAGAGCAGAGTACCCTGATCGCCCAGACCGATATTATCGCTGCCCTTGGATACCTTCAGGGTCGCTTTTGAGGGATAGGTGCTGGTAGTGGTAAAGCTCTGCAGTTTGCTTTGTGCATACCACTTTTTGCCTATCTGACAAACCATCATATAGTAGTACCTTGTTCCAGGCTCTAAAGGCTTGCCCATATATCTCTTAAATGTTCCTATTCGGACAGATTCATATTTAGCACTTGATGAGAAACGCTCATAATACAATGTACCCTTTGTATTCTGCATTTTTGTATTGGTAGGAACAAGACCATTGAAGTCACTTGCATAAGGACTCATAAAGTAACCCCAGCCTGTTACTGTGTTCGGGCAGTTAAGTGTTGCAGTCACAACAGCAGTCTTGTTAGTCGGACTTGAAGTCTTAACACTCTTTATGTAAGGTAATCTGCCATCGGTTTCATTATAATTCGGTGCATGACACACATAAATCCTTGCTATACTGTTCGGTACATTTGAATATGCCCTTGAACCGTTAATAGTAATTGCACCTTTTCCGTTATTATTACCCTCCATGTAGCTGTAGCTATCTTTACCTACACCAGTACAAACAACAAAATGGTGAATCTGTTTTGACTTGCTTGCTCCGGTATTCCACCAATGAGAATAGCTTTTTCTGTACTGATAACAAAGAACATCACCGGGAGAAACATTTTCTGCAAAAAATTTTTTTATGGTATTTGTGCTTGTTTTGGATTTTTTGCTTTCGTCATAGGTCAGAACAGTTGCATCATAATCAGTATTGTTTGCATTGTTGCTTATTGCTGCATTTTTACCAAAAATATAGTTATACATTACCTTGGCAAAGCCATAGCATTGAGCCCCCCCATAATGCGGAACTATCTTATTCAGTACTTTCAGGTTTACATTAGATTTTAATACAACATCAACACTTTGAGCAGCAGTACCTGAGTGCGGTTTATTATCATATGTAAAATAGTACTTTCCATCTTTGTTTTTCTTTTTGAAAAGACTGCGGAATGAGTCTATCCTCGTCTGCACTCCGCCTGTTGATGCCGCCTCAGCCACAATGGCGTTGCTGCCGAACAGCGACAGCGGCATTTCGGGCACTGCTGAGAGCGTAAGCGCTGCTGCCATTACGCCTGCAGCGATACGGCTTAATAATTTTTTCTTCATTCTTTCACCTCCGTTGGATTTAAGCACATCTCTGTGCCTTGTCAGAACTGATCAATAGGCGTGTCAATGTCACCGCTGCTATCCTCGATCACATCTACTGCACTGAACCGTATTATCTCTAGTTCCGGCTGGTCGAAATTCTGCTTCAATCAATCACCTTCCTTCAGTTTTGCATACGCATTGGCCGATGTGCCGTACTTCATCATTGCGTGAACCAGCTCTGACAGCATCTGATCCGATTCACCGCCGGCTGAAGCTGCGTAAGATTCTACGCTGTACTGAAGTGTATCACTTACAGCAGTATCACCATTGTATACTGTTACATATACCTTATCTTTAAGCTGTCCTGCTTTAATACCTACGAATTTTACACTGTATGTGTCGGTATCGATATTTGCAAAATCAGCAGATGTAAAGCTTCCGATGACCTTACCGTCAGCATTTCTGACCTTTACAGACAGTCCCTCGATAGAGCTGGTTGTAAAGACGAAGTTCATCTTTATCGAGCTTCCGAGAGAGAGGCTTGCACCTGACCACTCCACAGTCGAAGCACTTGCCGATTCGTATTCGGGATCAAGAGCACTATCATAATGATCTATATCCGGTGTTGCCCAGCTTCTCTGAACAGCTGTGAGGTTTTCGTTTGCAGGTGCTGAAACGTTGAAGCCTGTGTAGTTCTGCGCCGCTGTTCCGTAGTTGAGGATATCTACCATGAGCGTCCTGAGCTCTGTATCTTCATCAGTTGTCCATTTTTCAAGCATATTGTAGCAATAGCGTGCTATACTGTACTCGATCTGCGAGCCGTAAACCAGCTTTCCGTCAGAATAGCCGTAAAGCCTAGCCTTTATCGTACTGTTTATATGGTCCGGAGAAATGTCCCTGAATGCGAACATACAGTTTGTATCTTTTAGTGTATATGTACTCAGTCTGCTTTTCTGACCCTCAAATTCTATCTCCATATAAGGAGAGTCAAAAGCCTCGAGCTTTTGCTGCGCAACAACGAACTTTACTGCAATGTTATTCTGAAGAGTAAGTGCCGCACCCGTGATATTGAGCTCGTCTGTCTGAGGGCTGTTAAGGGAAACCAATGGGGCTTCGCAGATCATCTCAACATCGCTGTAAGACTCATCAAATGTATCGTCCTGCTGATACTCCACCTTGATCTGAGTGTCAACCTCTTCATCTGTAAGCACCTCAAAGGTGACCTCAAAGACCTTTCCGCTTTCGCTGTGACCGTCACTGTCCGCCCAGTTTACAATAACCAGACCGTTAAGGATATTATTTGAAAACGAGCCCTTAAACAGCTTGTTATCCTTTACCGAAACTGCCTTGATCTGTGTTTCATCATATTTCAGCCAGAGCTGATAGCCCATAAGGGCATTTGCTCCGCTGAAATAGAAAGGAACCGTAAACATCTCGCCCTTTGAGGCATAAATGCCGTTCTGCGTTGTGACGCTGACCTTGCCGCTGTTCTCACCCGAGGCTATATTGAAGGAGCATTTTCTGACATTTACGCCCTCAGCCGTTCCTGAGACTGTACATTTTCCCGAGGCACTATCCTTTGCCGAGAAAACAATGTCAAACAGCTTGCTTCCGTCCTCCACATTGCCGATACCGCTTACCGTAAAGCTTACCTCGCCCGAAACATCTTCCCTGAGGTTTTCTATCACTGCATTGTTTGCAGGAACAACATCACGGCAGACAAGCTTATCTGCATCATAGCTGACAGTAAGGTCTGCCGAGCTCAGGCTGCCGCTGTTTGAAAGCTCAGCACTGAGGGCAGTTTTGCCTCCTGCCACTGTATCATCAGCTGAGAATGTGATTGCAGGCAATGAATCAAGCTTATTGTTTTTGATGTCAAGTGTGACATTTTCACAATTAAACACTACATCATCGATATTGGAATCATACGTTTCTTCAGGACTATAGTCTACTTCAATAACTGTAGAGCCTTCAGCTTCGCTGTTGATCTCACATTCAAAGTTGAAAAGCAGTCCGTCATCTGCAGCATCATCTCCATAGCCTGCATAAACAACCTTTACCGTGTTCTCTTTCAGGTCTGCCAGATAGCCACCTATTGAATTCTCTGTCATTCCTGCAATAAGACCCTCACTGTCATCTACATCTACAGGGGTGATTACCTGCGGATCATAGGTCAGATAGACAACAAAGCCGTCGAAGCCTGTATTCCCCTTGATATAAATGGGAATGTGTTCAGTCTCTCCTGCTGTGACCACTGTCTGTGTTGAATAAATGACATTTTCAGTCGCCGCCGCTGCAGGAACAGCACTGAGCATACCGGCTGCCAAAGCCAGCGAAGTTGCACCCGCAAACAGCCTTGACAATATTTTTGTTTTCTTCAATTGTTTTTCCTCCTTCTTATGATAAAATAGATACCTGCACCTGCAACGGCTGCTGCAGCAGCCACGGCCGCAGCTATTAAGCCTGTCCGAGTATCATTGTTCATCTCCTTTTCAGAGTTATCAGCCCTTTGTGAAGAAAGTCCCGCCGATGTACCTTCACTCTCTGTGGTCTTATAATCATCAGGATCCACATCAAACTCTCCTGACCAGACCTCAGCCAGATCATCATCGTCAAGATAGATCCTGTACTTTCTTTCAAGTCCCTCCTGTTCAAGAGCTTCATTCAGTGCAGCAGCATTTTCAGAATTAACTTCTGTAAAGCCGCCGCTGTTAAGAAACTCCCCTATCAGTGTCTCTGCTGCCTTTTCAGTTTCAAGCAGCTGTGCATCTTCGGCAAGGGTTTCTTTTAATACACTCTTGTAATCAGCTATCAGCTCATCTGCGGTGCTGTAATAATTCTCCTCTGCACCGTACAGCACCGAAAGCTCCTTGTTCGTTCTGTCCAGAAGCTTTTGCTTTTCACTGTCAGAAAACTCGCTCAGCTTCTTTTCCGGAAGCTCCTCCAGCACATCTGAGATAATTTCTGCGGTCTGCGTTGGTGTGATTTCGGGAGAGCTGTCCGTCTGCGGAACGCTTTCGGGAGCTTCCTCACTGACCGCCCCGCCCTCATAGCCTTCGGAAACAACAGGACTGCACACAAGCTCAACATCATCCCAGCTCTCATTGAACGTATCAGCAGGGCTGTATGAAACATCTATAATGAAATCTGTATCAAGCGGCTCAATTTTCAAAACAGCCACCGAGCCGTCTTCATACACATTCTCTGTACTATTCCAGAGAATATCAAAGCTGCCCTCCTCCAGACCGATGTTATCTGTAAACCTGCCCGAGTTCGTAGCTGTTCCCTTTATGGCCTGAATAATCTTTACCTTTTCAGCATCATAAACAAAATGAAGCTTAAAGCCCATCATTCCCGGATTATCACTGATATTCAGAAGAACAAGCTGTTCCTCTCCGATCTCAGCCTTCACAGGAGGAGCATCAATATGCGCCGAGCCGTCGGCAAGGGCTGAAAGCTTCGGAAATAGTACAGCACACAGCATTATCTGCAATAATCTCTTCATTGTTACCTCCGATATGAATTATGCTTATCATACTGGCAAGCAGTATACGAAAATGCGTTTATACCCCTTACTCACACATTACCGTCTGATTTATAAACAATAAGCAAGCCTGCCGATTTATTATTCAGCAAGCCGGCTTACTGCTTTTCTACTATGCTTCTCCCTTTTTTTAAGCCTGCTAAAAGCCATAATAATTATATCATCTTGATATCACAGATTCAACACATAGCAGGGCTTACAGTCGAAATCTAAACGTTTTAGTGCAATATTAAAAAAACAAGAATCTCTCTGCATATTATACAGAGAGATTCTTCTGAACTTTTATGTGTGCAAAGCCTTGGAGTGTCAGTCAGTAAATGTTCCGATAACCAGCGGTGCTAGGACAAGCACAAACAGTCCGACAAGTATGATAATTCCTATTCTTGATGAACCGCCCTTCTCCCTGACTGCCCTTTTATGCCTGATGACCGCAGCTGTTATTATCACAGCCAGAACGAACAGGACAGCAAGCCATGCGTAAAACACACCAAAGGCATTATCTATAGTCTCGCCCATTTTCTGAAACCTGCTGTCCATAACATTCAGCTCCTATGCTTATATTTTAACTTTGTTCTACTCTACAGTGAAGTCACAGGTAAATGTGCGTGTTCTGCCGCCTGTTTCTCCGTCAAGCCCTGAGGTCAGGCCAAGAGTCTTCTCTATTCTGTATGTGCCCTTTTCGAGCTCTCCGTAGCCGCCCTCGGAGAAGTCAATGCCTGTTTTTGTCTCGGCATTTTTCTCTGTGTTTATTTCAAGGGCTATCTCTCTCCAGAAGGCTCCGCTTCTCGGCTCAAGCTTTTCTGCTTTACCGTCAACGAGTTTATAGAGAGTATACACCGTGTCTGTCGTTACCTCACAGCTTTCGGCTGAGCCGTCACTTGTGAAGTAAAGGCTCATATTGTTCGGAGTTACCGAATCTGCACGCATTGTAATACCCCAGTCCTCGGGGAGCTCGGGTATGCCTGCTGAAACCGAGAGGATAACCTCTGTGTTCGGATCGACATACTCGCCTGCGGATATCGACTGCTGAACTACTCTGCCCTTGGTAGAGTCATCGTGCTGAATATACTCAACCTTTGGTGTAAGCTTGTTCTCTTTGATAAAAGCAACAGCCTCTTCCTCGGTCAGATCTCTTACATCGGGAACCTTACAAACGTTCTCAACGGGACCCACACTTACAAAGATAACGACCTGTCCGCCTGTTTCATACTTTGTGCCTGCTTCTTTGTCCTGCTTTACTACGATACCCTTTTCAGCATTATCATCATATCTTTCCCTGATAAAGCACTTGAAGCCTGCTTGTGTAAGTGCTGTCTGCGCTTGTTCCGAGGTCATTCCTACAACATCGGGAACCTCCACAGGTTCAGCCGGGATAGTGAATTGCAGCTCATAATTCTGTGTTTCCCTAATGTCCTCGCCATTGGTGATAACATGGATACCCATACTATAATCACCCGGCTCCAGTGCACCGTAAAGGTTCGACCAGTCATACTTATAGGTAAGTGCGTCGTTCTCTTTTCTGAGTACGCCATCTCTGTATTCATAGCCTCTTGCGTCACTAATGAAGTCAAGCTCATCGAGAGAGCCGTCGTTATATGCGAACAGTTCATAATCGCTTTTGACCATCTGATACTGATTGTCAAGCAGATCACAGCTGCGTGTAAAGTTCACTGTCAGGCCTGTGGGTGTGACGGAATCAGGCTCTATTTCTACCGATAGTCCGTCCCAGATCTCATCATAGCCTCTGTAGTCATCATAGCCTTCCGAATGATATATTTCTCCGATCTTATGCTTGACAGTCGGGTCAAACTCGGGGTCGGGATACTGACCTACAGCTGTTGTGTCTTTGCTCTTAGCCCACTGGGCTGCTATCACATTGTACTGAGCGTCGATCTCAAAATAGATATAGCCGTCTTCGATCTCGTTATCAACAAAGGTCCGATAGATGCTATAGTCGATACAGTTGCCTGAATCTGCCTTTTTAAGGTCTGACAGACGGACAGGCTTGCCATAATTGTCCGATTTTCTGTACTCGTCTATTTCGTTTTCCCTTCCGTCTGCAATCAGGTCTGCTACGCAGTTGTTAACCTCGCAAAATAGAAGCTTTGCATTGCCGTTGGCAGTCTTGAGGTCTTCCTCGGTCGCAGCGTTTTCAGAGTTTCCTGCACCCGGATAGGTAAGAATGCCTGTACCCCTCAGCAGGAAGAAACCGCCTGTGCAGACTATTACCAAAGCAGCAGCCGCTGCAGCAAAAGGCAGGAGCTTGCTTCTTACCTTTATCTTTGGCTGCTCCTTCTCCTCGACAGGCTCATCACGCTCAGTTTCTGTGAAAAGCTCGGCAGGAGCCTGCTCTATATCTATTACAGGCTCTTCGGGAAACTCTTTACGACCTGCTTTTTCAAGCAGCTCTGTGATAAGACTCTGATCGGGAGTCAGCTTTTGATTGATACTGTCAAAAATATCCGTTTTCATTGTCTTCCTCCAATCTCTGTTTAAGGAGCTTTCTTGCTCGGTTCAGTCTTACGCTCACTGTGTTGCTGCGCTCACCTAAGATGTCAGCTATCTCATTTACAGACAAGCCCTGAAAATAGTAAAGTATCACAGGTACACGGTACTTCTGTTCAAGCTCTGATACCGCTGTAAAGACCTCACTCTCTTCATTTGTAAAGGCAAACTCGTGAACTATTTCAAGCTCATCTGTTTTTTCGACCCTTGTGTTCCACACACTGTTGTTTACCTGCCTGCACTTATTGACTGTGACTCTTATAAGCCATGCTCTTCTGCCTGCTTCGGTGTCAAAGGATATGTTCTTCTTATAATAAAGAAGGAACACCTCCTGAAATACATCGTCAGCATCACTCTTGTTTCTGAGCATTGCAGCAGCTATGCCGTAGACCGTCTTCTTATATTGGTTTATTATCCGCTCAAGCTCTCGGATATCGGGATCATTGTTCAGCATGCTTTACACCTCCCTGTATATAAGTCACTTGACAAGCGGCAAATATTACAGTTATCTCAGATTTTGGCGATAACAACAAAAATCAAAGGAATATTTATACAAAATCAACATAGGCTGAAAATGACTCTCAGCCTATTGACAAATGATATATTGTATGATATAATCAAATCATATTATTCATATATGATTTCAATGATTGGAGATATAATCTCTTATTCTGCGGTAGAGCTCATCACTTCTTTCGGGCTGGTGGGAAAGGTATGAAACAATAAGCTTTCTCTCGGGATAGACTATACATCGCTGCCCCCATTTGCCGACCATGGAATAATGATCCTTGCCAATGCGGAAGAAGTAGCCGTAACAGTCACCGAAGCCTGTGTCAAGCCGAGGTGTTATTGTTTCACGGACTGCCTGCTCGGAGATAATACGCTCACCTGCGTAAACTCCGCCGTTAAGATAGAGCTGACCCAGCTTTGTAAGCTCATGAACTGAGAACTCCATGCCTGTTGCTCCGTAGAAATGCCCCTGCGGACAGAGGGCATACTTTGGCGAGGGTATCTCCAAGGGCTCAAACAGACGCTTGTTCAGATATTTTATAAGGTCTCCGCCGACTGCGTTTTCAACTGCTCTGCCGACAAGATAGGCTGGTATGTTTGAGTAGCAATAGGCTGAATCGGTATAATCAATTCCGAGTGAGAAAATATACTCAAGCCAGTCATCGCCCTCGGGGCGGAAGGGGTATCTGCCTGCCGTCATAGTGAGAAAGCGGCTGAACGGAAGCTCTTTGAAGGCTTTCGGCATATCTGCTCTTTTCCCGAGAAGCTCCGAAAGCGGCATATCGGCTGAAACGAGTCCGTCATCACAGGCAAGAGAAAATGCTGATGAGGTCACTGACTTTGTGACAGAATACACAGGATAGCGGATATCCTCATCATAAATGCGTTTTAGAACGGGTTCTCCGTTTTGTGTTATCTCAATGCCGTGCAGGTCAAGCCCCTCGGCTGAGAGCATATCTATAATACTTTCATACATAAAGATCATTCCTTTCGGTTTATTTCGGTTTAATTATAATACCGCACAGACCCGATGTCAAGGAGGCGTAAATATGAACGATCTATTTTATAAAGGCAGCTTTGGCATTGAGCGAGAGACCTTGAGAATTGACAGTAACGGCAGACTTGCACAGACACCTCACCCGTTCGGGGAGGACGAAAGGCTCACCCGTGACTTCTGTGAAAACCAGACCGAGATAGTTACTCCCGTCTGTCAGAGCATAGACGAGGCTATGGAGAAGCTCTCGGAGCTTGATACAAAGGCAAGAAAGATACTCTCGGAAAACGACGAGAGCTTCTGGCTGTACAGCAATCCCCCTCGGATAGAGAATGAGGACGAGATACCGATAGCAAATTTCATTGGTGAGCACAGCGGAAAACGCCTTTACAGAGATCAGCTTGAAAGGCGATACGGAAAAAGGCTTATGCTTTTTTCGGGCATACATTTTAATTTTTCGTTCAGCGATGATTATCTGAGGTCAGTCTGTGATGATGATGACTTTGAAATGTTCAAAAGCAGATTTTACCTCAAACTCTACAGACAAGCGAGCGTACATAGCTGGCTGCCGCTGCTGCTGACTGCTGCAAGCCCTGTTTATGATATCTCACTTGACAGGGACGGTCAGAGCGGTGCTGAACTGAGTGAGTATTCATCACTCAGGAGCAGCAAACGCGGCTACTGGAACGGGTTTGTACCTGTTCTGAATACGGAGAATATAGGAAGCTTTGTCGGGAGCATTGAGTACTATGTAAACAAGGGAGTACTGTTCTCGGCAAGTGAGCTCTATTTGCCTGTAAGGCTGAAGCCGCGAGGTATAAACAAGCTTGAAAACTTCGTAAACGGGATAAGCCATATTGAGCTCAGAATGTTTGACTTAAACCCATTTGAGCCCCTCGGCATCGACAGGCATGACCTTGAATTTGCACACCTGCTTCTGATGTACCTCTCAAGGCAGCCTGACATAGTATATAATGAAGAACAGCAGATAAGGGCGGTCGAGAACCACAAAAAGGCAGCAAAATATGACCTCAGTGAGGTTTATATCGATAATGTGCCTATTATAGAAAGGGCATCACAGATAATTGACGATATGGACAGAATGCTTGACACTGAGAGCTCAAAGCAAATACTGAGATACGAAAAGGATAAACTGAACGATCTCCTCTGCAGGAGGATCAAAGCGGAGGACATCTATAAAAGAAGGTGAGAAAATGTGCGAGCTTTTCGGGTTCAGCTCCGAAAAAGAAACAGATATTAAGGCTTTGCTCGAGGAGTTTTTTTCACACAGCAGAAAGCACCCTCACGGCTGGGGGCTGATGTATGATAACAAGTCGGTGAGAGGCTGTGAAAAAGCGGCTGAGAGCAAGGTTCTGTCAGCGATACTGCGTGATATTGGTCCGCAGACAGATGTGCTCGGGCATATCCGCTTTGCAACGGTAGGCTCAATAAAGGCTGAAAACTGCCACCCCTTCAGCGGCACTGATATCACAGGGAGAAGATGGACTCTCATTCATAACGGAACCGTCTACTCGGGCAGCAGGCTTATACCCTATCTCGGCAGGCAGTCAGGCGATACAGATTCGGAAAGGGTGTTTTTGTATCTGCTTGACAGGCTGAATGATGCTCAGGCGGACAAAGCACTGACCGCACAGGAACGTTTTGCTCTCATAGATAAATTTATAAAGGAGCTTGCTCCGAGGAACAAACTGAACCTTATGATATTTGACGGTGAGCTTTTATATATCCACAAGAATATGCGTGATACGCTAAAACGAAAAAGGCTTGAAGGCGGAGTGGTATTCTCAACCGAAAGGCTTGATGATGACGACTGGGAGGAGATACCTCTTGCGAGGGTTATGGCATACAGCAAGGGGAAGCTTGTTTTTGAGGGAGATGAGCACCAAGGTATATTTGTTCCTACACTGCAATACATTAAGGCTATGGACGCTATGAATATTTAAGACAGCAGCAAAAAAATGGTGCTGTCTTTTTTATGTTGACATTTAACAAAAAGTATGGTATAATACATCAAAAGCTTATTTATTTCTACAAAGTTGTTTTTTTATTGCCATTTCCTGTTCTTATTTCGTATAAAAATGCAAAGGATCAAAATAGCTTTATTGATCTGCTATATTGCTAAGGAGGAATCACAATGGAGATCAACAAGAATACTGTTATTGCCGATAAGATAAAGGAGTGCAAAAGCTATGATGAATTTGCAAGCCTTGTAGCTCAGAAGGATATTGAGCTTCCCGAGGAGCTGCTCGAGGGTGTAACAGGCGGTGTCAGCAAAAACAATCCAGGCAAAGATAATGTTTTATATGATATCTGGAAGAAGATCAAGGGAATAATCGTATAAAATACATAAGAATACAGCAAGGAGGTGTCGCTAATGAATATCGAAGCCTATATCAGGGATCTTCCGCCCGAGCTGCAGGAAAAGGCAAGAGCCTGCAAGAGCTATGACGAGCTTGTAAAGCTTGCACAGCAGGACGATGTTGAGCTTCCCGATGAGGTGCTGGATATGGTTTCGGGCGGCGGGTTTATCTGCGACAATATCACAGCAAAGCAGGCTGCTCCGAAGGGGCTGGTCTGCCCGAAATGCAAGAGTACGAAAGTAAAGCTTAAGCCAAGCGATATAACTTCAAATGCAAGCTCAGGCTTTATTCCTTATGAGAAGTACAAGTGTGAGAATTGCGGTGCTTTACTCAAAAAGAAGGCAGGCGGAAACCTCACGGTTGATATTGGTTAAAACACAACAATTTAAGTCCGAGGCCGATGCTTCGGACTTTTTTGTGTACACAATACTTTACATTTTTGATATGCTGTGATATAATTTATTTAAGTCAGTTTAAGGTAACTGTACTATAATGTTGAAAAATGAGAGGGGTTATATTATGAGACTTTTACTTGCAGAGGACGAAAAGGAGCTCTCGAGAGCCCTTGTTGCTATACTTAAACACAATAATTATTCCGTCGATGCCGTTTATGACGGGCTTGATGCCTATAACTACGCAAAGGCGGAGAATTATGACGG
>ONLC01000092.1 GCA_900318545.1 uncultured Eubacteriales bacterium | reverse complement strand
TGCAATTAATGTTTCATTTGCACCAACAACAACTGTTGTTGCACTTTTATTAAGTGATATGCTCGTTACATCTTTTTTGACAAGCGTAGCATAGCCATACACCTCAATTTTCGTAATACCTTTAGATTGATTTGCCAAAATTGGTGTACCATTTACTTGCGGTGTCTTATCCTCTTCCGTAGTTTCTACTACAAATGGAGTCTCACTGTCTATTGCCGTGCGATCTTTATCGTCATAGAATACGCATTTGGTAATGGTATATCCATCAACTGGGCTAACGGTTGCTATCCAACCATAGCCCCACCATCCCCAGTTAGTTGTGCCTTTGTTATAGTAAGCTGAGCTGCCTTGTGCTGTATAACTGAAAGAAACTGTTGCAATATTTTCCACGCTGTAGCTTGCTTGTTCTTGACCGGTTGCAGTAATGGTGGTGAGCAATGTTTCAGCCGGAGTGGCAAGTCCCTTGGAAAAGTAGAATGTCACATCCTTCATTGGGTCATAATTACCGCCGAAATGAAAAACATCGTCATTATACAGCTGGCACCACGCGCTTAATACTCTTCCTGATGCAGAACGTGGGGTAGATGTCTGTTCTCCAGTTTTACCATTTGATGTCCACTTAAGGTTATCTCCATCCTTGGCATAGACTACTACCCAGTAAGTAGTCGGGCAGGTAACGGCAGCTCCGAAAGCCTGTGCATCAGCCAGTGTGATATTTGTGATTTCTACAGGAGGGGTATCGTACATAGAACCGCCACTATAATAATCTGCATCCATATAGGAATACTGCTGGCATATCACGTTGGCTTTGGTGACTTCGGTGCCGCCTGCGGCATACGCCGTTATACTCGTGCCGTTACCGCCAAACAGCCCGTTTATGCCAAGATCAGCAGGCACAGTACCTGCCACAACAAGCACAGCCAGTGAAGCAGCAATTACACGCTTCCACGAATTTCTCATTGTCATATATTTTTCCTCCTTAATTTGATAAAGCAATCTCTGCTTATAAATATCCATAATGGTATTATAGCACAAACAAATAAAATTGTCAAGAAAATGTGTTATTATTTTTTCATATTAACAAAACACTTGATTATTTAACGATTCTTCTGTTACGGGAAGCTGATTCACACAAAAGCAAAGCACCCGAACGAACTCGGGTGCTCTGAAATACTTATTTTACCTTTACCATAACAGGTGCCGAGTAATCCGAGAAGTACTTGCTGCCGTTTATAAGGGTGTAAGCTCTTATCTTGAAGTACCATGTGCTTCCCGACTTAATGCCGCTGTGAGTATAGCTTGTAGTGCCTGCTCCAAGGTGACGGAGTGCCTTATACACGCCGTTCTTCTTGTTGCAGTAAACTATCTGATAGCCCGAGCAGTCGGTAAGCTTGTTCCACTTAAAGGTAACCTTCGTTTTTGCTCCCGAGCTTGCATTAAGCTTGGTTATCTTGCTCTTGGTGCAGTTGGTGAAGCTGAAGCCCGTTCCTGCTACCGAACCGCCGTAGGGTGTTACCTTGTAGCTGTATATCGTTCCTGATTTCAGGCCGCTGTCGGTATAGGTAAGGTTTGAGGTAGTTGCTATGAGCTTATAAGCTGTATCAGAGGGACCCTTTCTGTAAACCTTGTAGCTTGATGCTCCGTTTGCCTTGTTCCAGTCGATCTTCATTGAGGTCTGAGATCTGGTAAGAAGCTTAAACGCTGCAGCTCCCGGTTTGATATAGTAGGTCTTGCTTATCGAGCCGCCGTACTTTCCTTTACCCTTGACAGTAACAGTATATGCTCCGCCCGCAGAGCCCGACCTGTAGCTTACAGTATAATCCGTACCTGATTTGAGGACAGTAGTGCCGTCCTTGACGGTAACGGTAGGTTTCTGAACGCTGCCGTTATAGTTAAATGAAGTGTTTGACAGAGTGATAGTTGTCTTTGCTATATCCTTGCCCCATATCGGGTACAGGTTATAAACTCCGCCTTCCTTATTGCAGAGATCTGTTACTACCTGCCTGTCCTTGTACCAGACAACGGTGCTTCCGTTTGAAATTCCCCAGCCGATAAATGCATAGCCTGTCTTCTTGTATTTATTTGCCAGAAGTGCGGCTGACTGTCCGTAGGTCATAGCCTGAGTATAGGTTGCTCCCGATACACCCGAGGAAGGATTATACTTTATAGTATACTTGCAGCCTGTGTATGTGATATTGCAGGTCATATCAGACTGAACGTTCGAGATATCGTCCTTAGCGATCGGTGTGTATCCTGTTTTCTTGAATACGCCGTCAGGAATAATTGCAGCAGTGCCCTTTACAACATAGCTGTCAAAGCTGGTAGTGCCGTCTGTGAAGGTAACCTTGCATACCTCATCACCCTCTCTGATAAACAGAGCCTTCACATTAGAGGCGTTTGCAGGGTCAACGCTGATAGTTTCATCAGTGCTGCTGACTGTACCTGTCCAGCCTGCGAAGGTGTAGCCCTCTTCTGCCTTGGCTGTAAGTGTGATCTTCACTCCCGGGAAGTACTTTCCGCTCATACCCGAGGACACATCAATAGCCGAGGTATTTACAAATACCTGTCCGCCGTCGGGATTGAGAGCAGAAACGCTCACATTTACAGCTGCGGAAAGCCCGAGGTCTGACTTGAGCATTCCGGGAACATAGCTCGGACGGCTCTTTAAGAAGGTCTTCATTCTGTTTATGCAGGGGTCTGTAGCGTTGCCTGTGTTTGCCCATGTCGGGAAACGTGCAAAGAACTTGGAAAGCTCGGGATAGTAGCTGTCCATGTACTTCTGCAGGCGTTCATCAGTTCTGGAATATGCAAAGTTGATATTTGCCATATCCATCATGGAGTTTACGAACATAGCCTTGAACTCATTGTTCTTGATAAGTGCATTGAATATCACGGGAAGGTCGTCCCATGTGTTTTTCATAATGTTCGAGAGGTTATCCCTGTTATACTTTGTGGAGTTGTTGCCGTAGTGGTCAACGCCCATTTCAGTATCGTAGAAGTTCATTCTCCAGCGGCCGTCAGCATAGGGATTGGTCTCATCTACAGTTCTTGTACGCCACATAGAGTAGTTGTTTCCGGGCCAGTCCTCGTTGATGATGTACATCTCGGCTGCCATATAGTCTGCAAAGCTTTGCAGATCAAGCATCTCGGAGATCTTCTTATAGTTAGCAGCTTTGGAGAGATCATTGTTTTTTGCAAAATTGCGAAGCTCCTTGAAAAGCTCTATATCCTCTTCAAGGCCTTCGTCGATCTCGCCCTTCTTGTAAACTACTACCTCATCGGAGTTTACATCGTAGTTCTCCTCATAATACTTGTCATCGTAGTCCTCCTGAAGAGTGTATATGCCCCAGTACTCACCGTCAATAAAGAGGACACAGGGTCTGCCCTCCTGAGTGTCCATTTTTCTGTCAGACACGAGGGACTGTATATAGCTGTCCTTGAACTTTGTGTAGAAGGTATCATTTCCGCCGTTTCTCATAACGAGCTTCTTGAACTTTTTAAGCTGCTTGCCCGAGCCGTTCTCCTGATAAGCATCGTCAAAGAAGGTGTACTTGAAGTTCTTCTCTCCGTATTCTTCTCTTGCATAGAAGCGGAAGGACTTCTGATAGTCGGCTCTTGAATAAGCGCCCTGAGTGCGGAAGCCGCAGTCCTGAGAAAGCGCAAGCGTACCGTCAGACTCAAAGAAATCAATATGGCAAAGGCGCTCCCACTCTTTGCCCTTCTGGTTGTAGTTAGCCTCGGGGTTATCGGGATTCGGGCTGGTCTTTTTGTTAGCCTGATAAACTGCTCCCAGACGGTTGATACCTGTTTCATAGTCAAACAGGCTCGCAGGGTCGGTAGTTACTGACATAATAGGCAGATCATTGTGATCAGCGTTGCTGACACCAACAAAATAGGTCTTGGTAACTGTCTCGCTGTACTTGCCTGCTGAGTTCAGGGTCACTGCTCTGATAACAGTGCCCTTGTCAACAGCGCTGTTTGACGGCAGAGATGCTCCGTTATTCCAGGGAGTTATCTCCGAGGGCTGCAGCCAGTCTGCCATTACCATAGCATCTCTTGATCTGTTATAGATATTGATAGCAGAGCTGTATGTTTTTCTTGTACTGCTGGTGGCAGGATCGGTGCCGTCAGTTGTGTAATAGATGGTGCTGCCCTCATCGGTGCTCATTGTGAGATCAAAGGCTGAACTGTACATTCCGCTCTCAGCACTGAACTTGGGTGCATTGCACGGTATTGCCGATTCAGCATCGTTGTTGCTCTCCCCGGGAGTCGGGAACAGAACAGAAAAGTCTGCCGAGCCGTCGGGCTGCCTAGCCCATACTGTATCGTCATCAAGTGCAGGAACGGTGACAGTGTCGATCTCGTTTTCACCGTCAGAAAGCGCAAGTGCCACACCGCTGCCCGAAAGGTTATAGCCTGCATGAGCATAGGACTCATCACCTGCATATTTCTTAGCACAGAAAACGATAGTATAGCTCTTCGCAGGAACGCTCACCGAACCGAAGGTGTACTCGTTGCTGCCGTCCTTGATAAGCTTCCAGCCCGAGATATCCGCATCGTTATCGGTCGGGTTGTAGAGCTCTATCCAGTCGTATTCGCCCTCAAGATTGCCGTTAGCGCCTGTGTTGCCTGTGCAGATCTCATTTATAAGGATCTGCGGACTGTCTGCCGCCGCATCGAGCACAGGCATATACACGGCTGCTCCGAGTATGGCAGCTGCCGAAACCACCGATGCTGTACGGCTAAGTATTTTTGCTTTCATATAATAACCCTCCATAACCAAAGTTACCCATTGTGTACTTGTATGATAGCACTCCAAGTTTAATTTATCATTGAAAAATTATTAAAGGTCTACAAATTATTATAAAACAGAAGAGTTTTTTTGTCAACAGTTGCAGATAAAAAAATACCCCCTCTCCGATCGGAAAGGGGCTTATCCTCTTATTTATCCAGCTCTTCACGGACTGACTTTACAAACTCTCCTATCTTTGTGTGAGCCTGTTCGCCAAGCTTTTCGGCAATATTCACTATAGCACTTCCAATGATGACTCCGTCTGCGTAGGCGGACATCCTCTTTGCCTGTGCAGGGTCTGAAATGCCGAAGCCTATGCAGGCAGGAAGAGTCTTGCTCTCGTTGAGCGGTTCAAGGAGGGTTTCAAAGTCTGTGCTTATCTCCTTACGTGTACCTGTAACTCCTAGTGAGGACACCACATACAGAAACCCCTTTGACTCGTCAGCTATCATTTTTACCCGCTCCTTTGAGGTCGGAGCTACAAGAGATATACTGTAGATGCCGTTTTTATCAGCCTCAGCGGAGATCTCCTCACGCTCCTCAAAGGGCATATCGGGAACGATGACACCGTCTATCTGATTTTCTTTACAGAGAGCGAAGAACTTTTCCGTGCCGTATCTGAAAATAGTGTTCAGATACATCATCAGAAGCAGGGGCTTGTCGGTTTTCTCTCTCAGGCGCTTCACCATAGAGAAGATATCATCAAGGTTTACACCGCCCTCCAAGGCTCTCAGTGATGCTTTCTGTATAGTCGGGCCCTCTGCTATCGGGTCTGAGAACGCAACGCCGATCTCAACTATGTCAGCACCGTTATCAAGCATTGCAAGCACATTCTTTTCAGATGCTTCAATGCTTGGATCGCCTGCTGTGATAAAGGTTATAAGTGCCTTTTTGTTTTCCTCTTTCAGCCTGTCAAAGCAGGTATCTATCCTATTGTTCACTGAGATCAACTCCTCTGTATCTTGCTATAGCGTAAACGTCCTTGTCGCCTCTTCCCGAGAGGTTAATGACAAGTATCTGATCCTTGGTCATTTTCTTAGCCTCCTGCATAGCTGCCCATACAGCATGAGAGGACTCAATAGCAGGAATAATGCCTTCGGTCTTTGAGAGGTACTCAAACGCCTGCACTGCCTCATCATCGGTAACGGAAACGTACTGTGCTCTCCCGATAGAATTCAGATATGCGTGCTCGGGGCCTACACCCGGATAGTCAAGACCTGCCGAGATAGAATAAACAGGTGCTATCTGACCGTACTCGTTCTGCAAAAACAGCGACTTCATTCCGTGGAAGATACCCAGTGTTCCAAGTGCCATTGTTGCCGCAGTATCGGGAGTGTTCACTCCCCTGCCTGCCGCCTCAGCACCGACAAGGCGAACGCCCTCGTCACCGATAAAGTCATAGAACGCACCCATAGCGTTTGAGCCTCCGCCTACGCAGGCTACTACGCAATCGGGCAGCTTGCCCTCTTTTTCCATGATCTGAGCCTTTATCTCCTCGCTGATTATCTTCTGGAAGTCACGCACCATTGTCGGATAGGGGTGAGGCCCCATTACCGAGCCAATGCAGTAGAAGGTGGTATCAATGTTTGATACCCAGTCACGGAAGGCTTCGTTAATTGCGTCTTTAAGGGTTGCTGTTCCGCTGTCAACTCCTGTGACCTTTGCACCGAGAAGGTTCATTCTGTACACATTGAGAGACTGTCTTTCCATATCGGTTCTGCCCATGTAGACCTCGCACTCAAGACCGAGCAGAGCACATACAGTCGCAGTTGCAACTCCATGCTGACCCGCACCAGTCTCAGCTATTATTCTCTTCTTGCCCATTTTCTTTGCAAGAAGCACCTGTCCGAGACAGTTGTTTATCTTGTGGGCACCCGTATGGTTTAAGTCCTCACGCTTGATATATATCTTTGCTCCGCCTAAGTCCTTTGTCATTTTCTCAGCGTAGTAAAGAAGTGACGGCCTGTTTGCATAATCACGGTAAAGCTTAGCAAGCTCGTTTTTGAACTCGGGGTCGTCTTTATATTTGTCATAAGCTGCTTCGAGCTCATGAACGGCTGTCATTACAGTTTCGGGGACATACTGTCCGCCGAAAATATCGAAGCGTCCTTTTTCATTCATTTCAGTTCCCTCATTTCATATCTCTGACCGCCTTGACCAGAGCCTTGATTTTCTCGTTATCCTTAAAGCCGTCAGTCTCGGCCGAGCTTGATGCGTCAACTCCCGAGGGGCTTATCCCCTCGCAAAGCGCTCTGACATTCCCGGCACTCACTCCGCCAGCCAGAAAGAACGGAGTATCAAACACAGCTTTCTTTATTATCTCGGTATCGGCAGTTTTGCCTGTTCCGCCGACCTGCCCGTTTACAAAGCTGTCAATAAGAAGCTTATCAGCACCAAGCTTGTCGGCACGCTCTATCACGTCAGGTGATGAAGCCCTGACTGCCTTCCATATCTCACCGCTGAAGCTTTTTCTGAGTTTAGCGATATAATCGGCTGTTTCATTTCCGTGAAGCTGTATGACATCAAGCCTGTCGGACAACGCCCTGATATTCTCTATATCCTCATCAACGAACACACCTACCGCCTTTATGCTCTTATCAAGCTCTGATACAAGCTCTCTGAAAAGCTCGTGCGTAACAGTTCTCTTAAAGCCTGCACTCAGTATAAAGCCTGCGTAATCGGGTCTGTGCTCATTGACATAAGCTATGTCCTCATGCCTGCGCATACCGCAGATCTTGATAAGCATTATACACCCTCCCTGAGTGTGCGGAGCGTTCTGCCAATGTCACGGCTTCTCATAAGCGTTTCCCCGACAAGCACCGCATCTGCACCAAAGGAGCGCACACGCTTCATATCGGCATTATCTCTGATACCGCTTTCGGAAACAAGCACACGGCTTTTGTCAGTCAGTCCTGCAAGCCTTGCGGTAGTTTCCAGATCAACATTAAAGGTAGTCAGGTCACGGTTATTGATACCAAGGCAGTCGGTCATAAGCTCTCCGACCTTTTCAAGCTCCTGCTCGTTATGCACCTCGGTGAGAGTTTCCAGCCCTAAGCTGTGAG
>ONLC01000012.1 GCA_900318545.1 uncultured Eubacteriales bacterium | reverse complement strand
GGTGGTTCTCGGCGGTGAGTTCATCATAAAAAACCTCAAAATGAACAAGGTAACGGTTATCGCTCAGGAGATAGGTCAGCAGCCTGTGCTCTCATTCGGAAACAGCTCGGGTGATGCAAGTATGTGCGAATATGTTACCAGCCACAACGACTACAAGAGCATGGCATTTATGCTCTGCTGCGACGATACTGAGCGTGAGAACGGAAATATCGAAAAGGCTGAAAAAATGGAAAAGCTCTGCGAAGAGCACAGCTGGGTACCGATCTCAATGAAAAATGACTGGACGACCATTTACGGTGATGATGTTAAGTATATCAAGAAATAGTGTTATTAAACAGCAAGAGCAAGGCAAAACGCCTTGCTCTTTTTATATAAATTCGATCTTATACAGATTATCTATGGCTATGCACTTCCCGTCTGTAAAAACAAGACATCGCTTATAAAAATCAAATATACGGACTACACCTACTTTGTCCGTATATCTCCCGCCTGCTTTTCTCTTATCAGGGATATAGTAGGTAAGCCTTATCTGCGGCTGTTCGCTCAGTATATCATACAGCCTGTTGAGATCTGCATTAAGCTTGTTCACCTCGTCCTCGCTGAGCTCGATCTTGCTGTCCACAACTCTTGCAGTCTCAGCTATAATATGATCGAACCCCGAGAGCGCTGCAAAAGGTGCAAACTGTGCAGCCCTGTCATGTATCGACATAGGAAAGCGGCCGTCATAATGCGGCCTTGTAAAAGCCTTTATATCATTATAGTTTACATTCATATTCATCACGCCTTATGTCCGCCTATCTGACGGTTCCTATCCTTTGCGGTAGCACCTTCCGTGAAATTTTTACCCTTCAAAACTGAGTTTTTACCGTACTTATGCTTTATCTTCAGCATAGCCTCCTGCAAAGCCTTTTCCTTCTGCGATGCCTTTTCGGCAGCTTCATCGTAATTTTGCTCACGCTCCATATTAAACAGGGTAAGCTGCTCAATGCCATCGCTTTCAGGGATATTCTCTTCACGGACAACGTTGCAGGCTACAAGAGTTATCCTCCTTGAAAGCAGGCTTCTATCGATAATGCGTTCAAACAATGCCATAGCCGCATCTATCATTTTTCTGGTAGATGCGGTATGCTTATCAAGGTTGATTGTTCCGTGAGCGTGCTTCGGCACTGCCCTTCCGTACCAATCCGCTACAATCTCACCATTATAAGTCCCAAGAGCAAGACTCTCACGGTCATAGCCTATAGTAAGCACTATCTGATCTGTCACAAGGCCCTTATCTACAAGATCAAGCGAGAGCATATCTGCCATTTCCCAGACTATCAGCTTAGTATGCTCATAATCTGTCGGATTTTGCAGCACCTGCCCTGATGTAATACTGTTATTCTCAGGCTTATAAGCCTTTACATCTGCAATAGTTGTGGGCTCTACTCCCCAAGCATGGTCTATCAGAAGCTCGGTATTCTTTCCGAATTGCTTATAAAGCTGACCTATATGATTGCGATCAAGCGAATGTCTTGCAACATCGCCCATAGTATAGATACCAAGCTTAGCAAGGCTTTTTGCAGTGCCTGCTCCTACTCTCCAGAAATCCGTTATCGGAGTATGGCTCCAAAGTGTATCCTTATAGCTCTCCTCATCAAGCTCGGCTATACGCACACCGTCCTTATCAGCAGGTATATGCTTGGCTACTATATCCATAGCTATTTTGCAAAGATACATATTAGTACCTATCCCGGCAGTGGCAGTAATACACGTATTATCAAGAACGTCCTGTATCAGCATACGTGTAAAGTCATGAGCACTCATCTTATATATCCCAAGATAACCTGTTACATCTATAAAAACCTCATCAACCGAGTATGCAAAAATATCATCGGGAGACACATATTTCAGGTATATCCCGTATATCTGCGAGCTTACCTGCATATACTTAGCCATCTGCGGTTGTGCAACTATATAATCAAGCTCCAGCGATGGGTCAGCCATAAGCTCAGAATACAAACAGCTTTTCCCTTTAAGCTCCTTATCGGGAGCATTACACCTGCGGTCACTGTTGACCTCTTTCACTCTCTGTATGACCTCAAACAGTCTGGCTCTTCCCGATATGCCAAAGCTTTTCAGGCTTGGTGACACGGCAAGGCATATCGTTTTTTCGGTACGGCTCATATCCGCAACCACAAGATTTGTATTCAAAGGGTCCATATCACGGTATGCACACTCAACAGACGCATAAAAAGACTTCAGATCTATAGCCACATATACCTTGTCCATGTTATCACCTCACTATCTCTACTTACATTATAACACAGACAAATACAGGAGTCAATAGAAAATCGAACAAATATTCGATTTATTTTATATACAAAAACACAACAAAATGCCCCGAAGTACTCGGGGCATTAAGATCACTATTTATAATTCACTGAACCGCCAAGATTTTCTCCCAGATGATGTATATCGCCAAAGCCATGTATCCTGAAATTAACATCCTTGCCGAAGCGGTCATCCGTACATACTGTAGTTATTGCGGTAGGCTCTGCACTAAAGCCTTGCAGAGTAACTATCGGTGATATACCTATAAGGTGCGAAAGCGTAACACAGGTAGCACCAAAATGACAGAAAAAAGCTATAGTTTTATCATGCTCCTTCGTAACGTGGTAGATCTCCCCTTGCCTTTCGAGCCCGTGCTCTGCAAGAACGGAGTCAACACCCTTGCAAACAGCATCATAACGCTCCTTCACCATACTGTCAGATATACCCTCAGCAGTATAGAAAAGGTCTTTATCAAAGCATATCTTATTCTTTGTCCAGTTTTTAGGGAGAATATCCCACACAGGTACAGCCTCGGGAAGGTCTTTGTCATGCACCTCCATATTAAACTCACGCAGCCAGTCACACTCCGTAATATCAAGGCCTCTGCCCTCCATTGCTATCTGTGCAGTCTGTCTTGCTCTGCCCATGGTAGATGTATATACAGCAGAGATATCAATAGTTTTTAGTCTCTCTCCAAGCTTCTTAGCCTGAAAAATACCGTTTTCGGTTAGACAGTCAAGCTCATAGTCAGGCTCACCGTGTCTTATGATAAGTATTCTCATTGTGCACTCCGATCAAAGCTTATAGTGTACCGGCATTCCGTTTTTCATAGCTATATTTACCTCGCCCTGTATAAGAGGCAGGAAATACTTGATAGCATCGGGACTTATATCGTTCTGAGCCGTGTTTATCCACTTCTGCGGGAAAAACTTTTCCTTATTGGCTGTCATGTGAGCATCAACAGATACAATATCAATAACATAAGGCACATGGCTGATACGCTTGAACGCCATCATTCTTCCTGTTTCGCCTTTAAGAGCAGCTCTTACGCCTGCCGAACCGATATCAACAGCCTCGTCAATATCCGTCTTGGAGCAGATATGCGATGAGCACCTCTGCATTACGTTCAGCTCCACCGATCTTACCTTGCAGCCAATGTTATCCTTAACTATCTGTTCAAGGGTCTTGCCTATTCCAGACAAGTACTCATGACCGAAATTGTCGATAACTCTTGGCTTATCAAGATCACGCTTTAATCTTACACCCTCAGAAACAGCAATAACAAGAGCCTTATGCTTTGCCATCATATCTCTAACGTCCTCAAGGAACTTCTCCTCAGTAAACTGAGTTTCAGGCAGATAGATAAGGTGCGGTGCAATCTCATCGTTAGCTCTGAGCACACAGGTCGAGGCTGTGAGCCAGCCTGCATGACGGCCCATTATCTCGATAATAGTTACAGACTCTATCGAATAAACAGAGCTGTCACGGATTATCTCCTGAACAGTGGCAGCAACATACTTTGCAGCCGAACCAAAGCCCGGGGTATGATCAGTTTCGGGAAGATCATTATCTATAGTCTTGGGTATGCCAATAACTCTGATGTCGGAACCGACCTCAGCAAGATAATCAGAAAGCTTAGCCACAGTATCCATAGAGTCATTTCCGCCTATGTAGAAAAATGCACCTATCCTGTGTTTGGTAAGGCAATTCAGTATCCTTTCATAGACAGATCGGTCTTCATTTTCATCGGGAAGCTTATACCTGCATGAGCCAAGCACAGTTGAAGGTGTCTGCCTCAGAAGCTCCATATCCTGATTTGACTTGATTATCTGCCTGAGATTTACAAGATTATCATCGATAATGCCCTCAATACCGTTGATAGAGCCGAAAACGGCATCTATCTCAGGTGTTTTGATCGCCTGAGCAAAAACTCCGACAAGTGATGCATTGATAGCACAGGTAGGGCCTCCTGACTGAGCGACAGCTATGTTCATATTTTTATCTCCGTTTCATATTATTTTATAATAATATAATTAGTATAGCATATAATTTAGTAAAAAGAAAGTATTATTTATTAACTTGGATAAATTTATAAATATATGCCAAAATATAAATATATTGACAGACCGAACTTATAAATGATTTACAAACAGCTGAAACAGGGTTTTCACAATTTGTCGAAATCGTAACCAAATTTTAATTGACATATCTGTCGGATTTTAGTATAATAGATTAGTAAAAAGCGGTAATGCTTTATTATCATCGGAAAGGATGTTTCATAAATGAATTCAATTTCACCTACCGTCAAAGGTATAATTGCAATTATGCTGACTTTGCTTGTAGTAATCATCGTTATCATGCTTTTTGTAAAGAGCTTGTTTATCAACGACAACTCAAAGCCCAAGAAAACGGGAACGATGACATCTACAGAGTATATCCCGACTGAAACTACGACTACTACAGAAGCTCCTACGGAGACTAAAAAGAAAAAAACTACCGAAGAAGAGGAAAATGACGATCAGGAAAACAATGAAGAGGACGGTGACGCAGTAGGTGAGATCACCTGCACAGGACCCGTTTATCTACATCCGGAGCCTAATTCAAGCTCTGCTAATCTGACAACTATACCGAGTGGTGCTGTATGCAAGTACTACAAGAATGAAAACGGCTGGTACTATGTAGAGTATCAGGGTCAGAAGGGCTATGCTTGGAAGGACTTCTTCACTGCACCGCCTGCTTGATAAGAGCTAATCATCAAAAAGATCCTCAGTTTTTAATGCTGAGGATCTTTTATTTCATTCTGTTTTGTATCTGTTTATAATCGGGGCAATATCGGCTCACAAGTGCCCAGAACTCCTTGCTGTGATTCATATACACCAGATGACAAAGCTCATGAAGGCAAACATAGCTGATACATTCTCTGTCAAAGGCGATCACCTTATAGTTTATAGATATATGCTTGTTTGAGATACAGCGGCCCCAGCTTGCAGTCATCGGCTTTACTGTAACCTTATCGGGCATAAGACCTGTTTTTGAGACCATTTCTTTCATACAAAGATCTATCTCTCTGAATGAAAGCTCAGCAATAAACCTATCGATGCTTTTGATTATTTGCTCTCTGGCAGAATAATCAGACACAGCAACCCTGAGCTCTCCGTCTTTTATCACAGGATCCGAGTATCTGTCAGAAGCTGCATATCTTATCGTAAGCGGCTCTCCAAGAAGCATTATTTTCTCTCCGTCCTCATATGTTTTAGGGAGACCTATTTTTTCAAGTGCCTTTTCCTTGTGCTGTTTCAACCATTCAAGGTTTTTATTAAGAAAATCAGTTACCTTATCAATCGAATAGCCGTAAGGTATCAATACCTCAGGAGTTGAATCCTCGGTTATACGAAGCGAAACACTTCTTCTTTTGCCGACATTTATAATAACTCTCATCACTGTGCCGTCAGAAAGCATTATATCCTTATAGCCCTTTGGCATAGCCTTCCCTCCTATACAAAAATGAGGGCCATAAGCCCTCACTTATATTTATGAGCCCCATGCAGGCTGAACATACTCTGTAGTAAGATAATCCTTATAAACATAGCCCGACATAGGACCATCAATATTCTGGAAGGATATCTTTACATATCCGTTCTCCTCCTGACCGAGAATAGTGACCACAACTCCCGGTGAAAGACAAATGATATTCTCAGATTCATTATCCGGAGATACGTGCAGATATGCATATTCAAGCACATACATTGTTTCGCCCGAGCCTTCCTGAGCTGTCTCGGAGGAAGCTTCCGAGCTTGTCTGCGACTCAGGCGTAACCTGAGTAGATACAGTCTCGGCTATTGATTCGGGCGGAGCAGTCGTAAGCTCTGTGTTGGTATTCAGAGTAGCAGTATTCAGTCCCGACGGCACCTCGCTGCTGTTGCTCGAAAACAGGCCCTTAGCTATCAGGAAGATCACACACAGCATGAATATCCCGACAACTATTATAGCAATAATACCTGCCGCACCGCTGACAGCAGGCCGATTTGTTCTTTTTTTCATAAAGGCAGAATTGCCCCCCATTCAAACGTTAGCATACAAATATAGTATATACTGTTTGTTGCCTAAAGTCAATGACAGTTTAATTACAATATTATATCATTTTATGTTTATCAGACACAGAAAGGAGAAAAATATGATCTGTTTAACAGGAGATACTCATGCAGGAGTTGATATGCATAAGCTCAGTGACAACGCTCTGGAAAAAGCAGGCATCAGGCTCTCGGGAAATGACTATCTTATCATCACGGGAGACTTTGGCTTCCCTTTTACACCTGACGATCTAAAAGAATATGAACAGAAAAAGGGCGAATACCTGTTCTGGATAAACTGGCTAAAGGACAGACCCTATAAAGTCCTCTTCGTTGACGGAAACCACGACAACCATGACTGGTGGAGCGAACAGCCCGTATCAGAGATGTTTGGCGGCAAAGTGCAGATACACCCTCATGCAGAGAACGTTATACATCTTATGCGAGGTGAGGTCTATGAAATCGAAGGCAAGAGCTTTTTCACATTCGGCGGTGCCGCAAGCGTTGACAAAGTTTACCGCACCGAGGGCTACAGCTGGTGGAGTGCCGAAGAACCAAGCTTAGAAGAGATCGACAGGGCTCTTAATAATCTGGACAGGATTGGAAACAAAACTGACTACATAATAACTCATACCCTCCCCGAGCGTATTATCTGGGAGGCGCCGTCATTCAGATATAAGATCTCGCCCTGCAGAACTGCACAGTTTCTCGATACTGTTCTCGAAAGAGTGCAGTATGATAAATGGTTCTGCGGGCATTTTCATATTGATACTGTAATCAAAGAACGCAGAGCTTTTGTAGTGTATGATACGGTTCACGAACTCAGCTGCTTTGATAAAATATTAAACGGCGAGGAATCAATGTGCTTATCTTAGTAAATGCAAAAAAGAACGGACTCCAGCCTGAGATCCGTTCTTTTTATGCCGCTGACCGGGGTCGAACCGGTACGGATTTTACTCCGAGGGATTTTAAGTCCCTTGTGTCTGCCTATTCCACCACAGCGGCAAATATTAAACTAATATTATGATTATACTATACTTTTCAAAATTTGTCAAGATTAATTCCTTTACTTTCGCACAAAAATGAGCCCATACAGTCTGCACAGGCCCATTATACTTACGCCTCAGGTGAGAACTGATCCTTACCTGCTCCGCAAAGAGGACAGGCAAAATCCTCGGGGACATCTTCCCATGCTGTTCCAGCTGCAACGCCTGCATCGGGAGCACCCTCCTCAGGATCGTAGATATAACCGCACAGATCACATACATACTTCATGTTCTTCCCTCCTTTCGGTATGAAATAAACGCATTGTCTGCATTTTCAATTTTATTATATCTTATTTCAAACAAAAAAGCAATACTTATTCAGTTTTTTTTCATTTCAAATTGACTTATTGAAAAAACTATGATATAATCATATTATATTATGAAAAGGAGGGCTGTTCATGGCTAATGCTAAGGATAAAAATACGCTTGTGGTTTCCGATCTTGACGGAACCTTGCTTAATAGCGAGGCTGAGATCTCATGGGTAACATCATTTAAGCTGAATAACCTTATCGAAGAAAGCGGCCTGTTTTTTACTGTCGCTACTGCCAGAACATGGGCCTCCTGCAAAAAGATACTTGCTCCGCTGAGGCTAAGGCTGCCGATCATTCTTATGAACGGCGTTCTTATCTATGACCCTAAGCTTAATCAGTATGACCTTGTAAACAGGCTCGACGGTGGAATGAAGCTAAGGATAGACAGGCTTTGTACAGCTCTCGGAATAGAATGCTTTATGTATACGATTTATAAAAACGAAATGAGCACCTTCTACAGAAAGCTTAACACTCAGGCCATGAAGGACTTCTTTGAGGAGCGCAAGAACAAGTACTACAAATCCTTCGCACAGACAGATCACTTTGACCGCATCAATTCAGATGCTATCTACTTTACTTTTATTGACAAGAAAGAAAAGCTGCAGAAGGTTTATGATACGTTTAAGTATAATCCCGAAGTGTCTATGACCTTCTATGAGGACGTTTATTCAGAAGATCTATGGTATCTTGAAATATTCTCTTCATCTGCCTCTAAAAAGAATGGAGTCAAATTTGTCAAGGACTACTGCGGTTTTGACAGGGTTATCGGCTTTGGTGACAATCTCAATGATATACCTATGTTTGATGCCTGCGATGAAAAGGTCTGTGTAAGCAATGCCTGCGAAGAGATAAAAGAATACTGTGACCGCATGATCGGAAAGAATACTGAAGACGCAGTTGCAAACTACCTCTACGAGAGGTTCGGAAAGGATAATTAGAATGGCGAGGATATATCCTCTGTTTTCTTCAAGCAGGGGTAACTCTACATATCTCGGAGATCAGAACGCCGGAGTGCTTATTGATGCAGGAGTAAGCTGCAAAAGTATCTGCGATGCTCTGACCTCAAATGAGATACCGCTTACAGCGGTCAAGGCTATATTTGTCACACATATACATTCAGATCATATTTATGGATTAAAGGTTCTCTCCAAAAAGCTGGGCGTTCCAGTCTGTGCTCAGGAGACGAACCTTAATATTCTTATTGACCGAGGTTTTATCGACTGCAAGTGCGAGCTTATCCCTGTAGATAACGAAAGCCCCATATTTGCAGATCACAGGATAAGCCATTTTAAGACATCTCACGACGTTCCTGCAAGCTGCGGCTATAAGATTGAATATCCCGATGGTAAAACTGCAGCTGTATGTACTGACCTTGGATACATTTCGGAAACTGTAATAAGTGCGATAAAAGGCTGCGAAGCAATACTTATAGAATCAAATTATGATAAGAATATGCTGGAATACGGTCCGTATCCAAGAATGCTCAGAAACCGCATAGCTTCTCCGTTCGGTCATTTAGCTAATGATGATTGCGCTGCGGTGCTTCCTTGGCTTTTGGAGAATGGAACTACACGCTTTATCTTAGGGCATCTTAGTCAGGAGAACAACACTCCCGAGATAGCCGAGGATTGTGCTATGGACGCACTTATAGACAGTATCCGTGACCGTGACTATACACTTATGACAGCAAAACCCTCTGATAACGAAGGAGCGGTGATCTTTTGATAAGAATCAATATAATATGTGTCGGAAAGCTGAAAGAGAAATACCTGCGTGATGCATCAGCTGAATACGAAAAAAGGCTTTCGGGCTTTTGTAAGCTGAGTATAATCGAGCTTTCAGAATCTAAGCTGCCCTCTGAGCCGAATGACAAGGAGATACAAAAAGCCTTGCATTCCGAGGGAGAGGCTATGATGCCTTATCTTGATACAAACAACTGCTATAACATCGCTATGTGCATCGAGGGCCAACAGATGCCCAGTGAAAAGCTCTCAAAAACGATAGAACAGTGCTCTGTTCAGGGTTCAGGAACGATAAACCTTATTATAGGTTCATCGTTCGGTATTGCAGATGAGATAAAGCAAAAGGCTGACCTCAGACTTTCAATGTCAGAGATGACCTTTCCGCACCAGTTGGCAAGAATAATGCTCCTTGAACAAGTTTACAGAGCATTTCAGATATCGGTAGGATCAAGATACCATAAATAAATTGCTTCAAATGTCTTGACAATTGACAAATGCAGTGATATAATATTTTATATATTGAAAAGCTTTGACGGGAAAGGTGACATCAGACAAGTCTTTCAGAGAGCAGGCGGCTGCTGAAAAGCCTGCGGCTATGCGTTGTCAGGATCATCCCCGAGCTCAGCTGCTGAATCGAGTAAGCTGCTGCGGAATCCGCCGTTACCGGAGCCAAGCGGCAGAGCTGTGCTCTGCAAGCAGAGTGGTACCACGGAGTTATGTCTTCGCCTCTGTATGGGGCGGGGGCTTTATTTTTTGAAAAGAGGTAATAAAATGTTAACACTTGATAAGGTTTTCAATGCTTCTAATGTATTAAAGGAGGTCATCAGGCCTACATCGTGCATCAATGCACCGCACGTAAACCCTGACTGCACTACCTACCTTAAAACTGAGAATCTGCAGGTTACAGGTTCATTCAAGGTAAGAGGTGCCTACTACAAAATCTCACAGCTTTCAGAAGAAGAAAAGGCACACGGCGTTATTGCCTGTTCTGCAGGAAATCACGCACAGGGCGTTGCTCTTGCAGCTGCTAAGAATGGTATCAAATCTATAATTTGCTTGCCTGACGGTGCTCCGATCTCTAAGGTTGAGGCAACAAAGAGTTACGGTGCTGAGGTATGCCTTGTTCCGGGTGTATATGATGATGCTTATGAGGAAGCTCTCAGACAGAGAGATGAACACGGTTATACCTTTATCCACCCCTTCGATGACGAGAATGTTATTGCAGGTCAGGGTACAATCGGACTGGAGATACTTAATGATGTAACTGATGCTGATATCATCGTTGTGCCTGTAGGCGGCGGCGGACTTATTTCAGGTGTTGCATTTACAGTAAAACAGCTTAAACCTCAGGTCAAGGTTTACGGTGTTCAGGCAGAGGGTGCTCCTTCAATGGTAGAGTCTCTTGCTGAGGATCAGATCAAGTGTCTGGAGTCAGTACACACAATTGCTGACGGCATTAAGGTAAAAGAGCCGGGCGAACACACTTTTGAGTACTGCAAGCAGTATGTTGACAAAATCGTTACTGTAACAGATGATGAGGTCTCCTCTGCTATTCTTCATCTTATCGAGAAGCAGAAGCTCATTGCTGAGGGCGCAGGTGCTGTTTCAGTTGCTGCTGTAATGTTCAATAAGATCCCTGATCTCAAGGGCAAGAAGGTTGTTTGCCTTGTTTCAGGCGGAAATATTGATGTTACTATTCTTTCCCGTGTTATCAAGAGAGGTCTCCTTAAATCCGGAAGATCTGATACGCTCACTATCCAGCTTGAGGATAAGCCCGGACAGCTCAAGGGTGTATCGGCTATCATTTCAGATCTTGGAGGAAATGTAGTATCTATCCACCACGAAAGAGCAAGCGAGGACAGCGACATCACGGACTGTCTGCTCAGACTTGTTCTTGAAACAAGAAATTATGACCACATAAGAGATATCAGAACTGCACTTACAAAGGCAGGATTTAAGATTGTCAATAAATAAGCAAAGGAGTTTTTACTATGGCACAGACAATTTACACAAAAAATGCACCTGATGCAATAGGTCCTTATTCACAGGCAAAGGTTGTAGGCGGACTTGTTTTCACATCAGGACAGATAGCTATCAACCCTGCTAACGGAAACGTTGAAGCTGATACTATCGAGGGACAGACCGAGCAGGTCTGCACAAACTTAAAGAATCTTCTTGAAGCAGCAGGAACATCAATCGATAAAGCTGTTAAAACTGTCTGCTTCCTCAAGAATATGTCAGACTTCGGAGCATTCAATGAGATTTATGCAAAGTACTTCACCTCAAAGCCTGCACGTTCCTGTGTTGCAGTAAAGGAGCTGCCAAAGGACGTACTTGTAGAAGTAGAAGTTATCGCTGAGCTTTAATCCATTGTTTTATTCAAGGCTTCCCATTTTTGGGAAGTCTTTTTTAATTATTTTTTAAGCTAAATAAATTAAAATATAAATATAGTAGAACATTATTGCTTGACTTATTCAAGAAAATGTGTTAAAATATTATGAGTTATTGTTTAAGGAAAACTAAGGTGAATTCTATGAAAAAAATACTATCGTTATTGTGTGCTTGCCTGATGATAACAGGTTCTTTTAGTTCATGCGGTCAGTCAGACAGCAGTTCAAAAGCTTCATCGAGCTCTTCTGTATCAACTAAGAAAAAATCAGTAAATAAATCTAGCAGCTCTGCTGTAGAAACCTCAGGAAATGTAAATACGAATGAGTCTAAAACCTCTGATGATGAGTCTCAGGTCAAGAAGGTTGAGACCCGCACCCCTGTTGACTTTAATGTAGACGGCTATTATAGCTTCAGCTATGAGGGCTTTGATAAGGTATACTCAAATGAAGAGGTGCAGGAATGCTTTGATAATATCAATGACCTGATTAGTAATGCCAATTATAAGATAGCTGTTTCATACAAGAATATGGATACAGGTGCTCAGATTTACTGCGGAACAGATATCGAGTTCGTTACAGCAAGCACTATCAAGGCTCCGTACATAAAGTCTATTCTTCAGGACGGGATTAATCTTGATGAAATGGTTACAAAAACTGATAACTGGACAAACGATGATCAGGTAGTCGCCAGTGCAACTCCCGGAACTCAGTTTTCCGCAAAAGAGCTTATCGAGCACGCTATACTTGAATCAGACAATACCGCATATTATTCACTGGTTAAACACTTTGGATGCAATACATTCAATAACTTCCTTTACAGTATCGGTGCTTCGTTCAATATCAGCCCTCAGTGGATATTCTGTTACTGCAGACTTATGGATGTAGCTCAGTGCTACTGGGACATTTATGACTTTGCAGAAGAAAACGAAGATGGTAAATGGCTAATTGACCTTATGACCAAATGTAATTACAATGAACAGATAGGCTATGCTCTCGGAGATAAGTATACTGTCGCTCAGAAATATGGCTCGGATTTTGATGAGATTAACTTCAATGATTGTGCAATAGTATATGCCGATTCGCCGTTTGTTCTTTGTATATTCACAGGACTTTATCCTGAAATTGACGATAACTGCGAAATATTCAGAGAACTCGCAGTAGAGTTCGACAAGCTTAACAGCTTGATTGCAGTAGAATAACATACGGTACAGCCGTAAATAAATAGAAAAGGAGTATAATATGGAAGATATTAAAGCTTACAAGGTACATATGGGTGCAGCTGATTGTGCTGTTGACCTCGGAGACGGCTCCGAAAGAGGAGAGTATGTAAATCAGGATTATATTCTCCACAAGCTTGGCAGACCTCACAGAGGTATCAGCCTTATGTACTGTTACTATCCGCTTGACAAGGAGTTCCCTGCCAGAATCTCTGAGGCTTGCAGGGACATGGAGGTTTCATTTGCATGGGACTATCCCTATGACGATTATTTCACCCTACCAAGCGGCATGACAGACGGTAAGTACACAATGAAAATATCACCGTACAGTTATTTTGCTCCGAGAACCTATGAGGTTACAGTCAAGAACGGAAAGCTTACTGCCGACCCTGATGTAACGCTCTATCTGCGTGGGGATGCAAGCTGCGACGGCACGATAAACACACTTGATCTTATGGCTATTAAAAAGCATATTATCAATTATTCAGCACTCAAGGAACCAAACCTCTCCTGTGCCGATCTTGACGTTAACGGAAAGGTAGACCTGCTTGATGTTTCCAAGCTGAAAAAACACCTCATAGGAATTGAGAAATTATACTGACAAGGGGAATGATTATGAGAACATTTAAAATGCTTGTAAATGCGGAGGATAAGCTCTCGCATATCAATAAGGAGATATACGGCCATTTTTCAGAGCATCTGGGAAGGTGTATTTATAACGGTATCTATGTAGGCGAGGCTTCACAGATACCGAATATCCACGGCATCAGAAAGGATGTTGTGGAGGCCTTCAAGGAAATAAAAATGCCTGTTCTCAGGTGGCCTGGCGGCTGCTTTGCCGATGAATACCACTGGAAGGACGGCGTAGGTGAGAAGTCAAAGAGAAAGAAGCTCGTAAATAAAAGCTGGGGCAGCGTTACTGAGGATAACAGCTTCGGAACACACGAGTTTATGGAGCTTTGTGAGCTTGTCGGCTGTGAGCCCTATATTGCAGGAAATGTAGGCAGCGGAACTGTTCAGGAGCTTGCTGAATGGGTCGAGTATATGACTGCTGACAATGTATGCCCGATGTCTGACCTGAGACATGAGAACGGCAGGGAAGAGCCGTGGAAGCTCAGATACTTAGGCATAGGAAATGAGGCCTGGGGCTGCGGCGGAAATATGACTCCCGAGTACTATGCGAGTGAGTACAAAAAGTATGCGACCTTCTGCCGTGATCTTGGCGGAAGCAAGCTCTATAAAATAGCCTGCGGTCCGAGCGGTGCTGACTACAACTGGACAGATGTGATGATGAAAAGCGTTCCGGCATGGCTGATGAACGGGCTTTCACTGCATTTCTATTCTATTCCTGACTGGAACAAAAAGGGCTTTGCACTTGAGTTCGATGAGAGCGAGTACTACGAGCTTATGAATATAGTAAACTATACCGATGAGCTCCTTAAGCTTCACACAGGCATTATGAACAGGTATGACCCAAAGGGCGAGGTTGCACTGATAGTTGACGAGTGGGGCACCTGGTTCGATGTTGAGCCGGGAACCAATCCTGCTTTTCTGTATCAGCAGAATACAATGCGAGATGCACTGGTTGCAGCAGTGTCGCTGAACATCTTTAATAGGCACACTGACAGAGTAAAAATGGCAAATCTGGCACAGGCAGTAAATGTGCTTCAGGCACTTATCCTGACCGAGGGCGAGAAAATGCTCAAAACTCCGACCTACCATGTGTTTGACCTGTACAAGGAGCATCAGGACGCAGAAAACGTATATTGCTGGCTTGAAAATGAGAACCTCAGCGAGGGCAAAAACGTTCCTATGCTATCGGCATCAGCATCAGTTAAGAATGGTGTGCTGACTATCACTGCTGCGAACTGCTCACTCAGCGATGAAGCAGAGATCAGCTGCGAGCTTTGTGGAATTGACGCAGGTGAAGTCTCGGCAAGGATACTCACAGATGAAATACACGCACACAATGATTTCGACCGCCCCGACAGCGTTACAGTAAAGCCGTTTACGGCAGCACTTGAAAACAGCAAGCTTGGATTAAAGCTTCCGCCCTGCTCGGTAGTTGAGGTAACGATCAGGTAAAAAGCCGCTGAGCTTTTAAGGTGGTATGGCGTTGAGAATAAACTTATTCAGACCTATCAACCATAAAAGCACCATTGAAAAATCACAAGTATAAAACAACACGTTCCCCTGCAAAGCAGCAGCCCCGATACCCATTCGAGTACCGAGGCTGTTTTATTTGTGCTATTAAATTATACCTGTGTTCATCTTACGAATCATATCCGCCGTCATCAAAACCCGTCCTTCCACCGTCGGATATTGCTCTTATTGAACGTGTAAACACCGACCTCAAAGCTGTCCTGTTCAAGCTGCTTTTGTGTGAACCATGCACTTGTCTCATTCTCGGCTCGGTTTATGACAATGTGGAAGCACACCGCAGGGATAAAGCTCTGACCAATCAGATAGCATTTCTCGCCCTTGTCATTTTCGGCTATGTCAACGATCATTACAACGTGGCTGTCATTACAAATAAAATCTCCGATTTTCAGCTCGCTGACGGGAATTACCTTCGATTCATTCTGCAAGGAAATTGTTCCTGCATAATTCATGACCTCTTTGAGGTAGTTGCGATACTGCTGCTCGCTGTCATCGGAAAGGGCTGCTGGTATTTCCATTGAAAAGCCCCCAAGTACAAGCATTCTGTGACCGTCACGCCAACGCTCGTAGCTGCACTCGTCACCGTTTGAGAACTGGAACGATATTTTATCATACTGCTTGTTTTCATAAAAATAATCGCTGTACAGTCTGATTATGCTGTCGGCACATTGCTGATAGCCCTCGTCGCCCAGGCTTATATCAAATATTGCGGCGGCATCATAGGGGCTCATTGTCGAGCCGTCATAAACAGGCAGCTTGACACCGTCGGGAAGAACAGGATAATTTCGCAGGTACTCCCCGAAGCTGCCCTTGTCAACGGAAATGCGGGTATAGCCCTCGGGCGGGGCGATACGGGTCGAAACGGTCGCACCGTCAGGGTCAACATTTTGAACGTGGTAATCAATATCCGACTGCTCAATAGTCAGTTTTGCAGCCCTCCACGTCGGATTGACACGGATATATATTGCCGTCAGCAGAGCCGCAATAACGATAAAAGCTATCAGCAGTATTATCAGTATTTTTCGCTTTTTATTTTTGGGCTTGGCGGTTGTATCGGTATTATTCATCGTGTGTTCCTTTCTTTTGCAAAAGAGTTTTTAATGTCCTCTATTTTGTCTACTGTACTATTCCATATTGGCAGCGGCTGCAAATCAACACTTAGCAGGTATTCGTCAAGAAATTCAAAAAAGGTATCGAACGCATCGCTGTCATTCTCTGAATTCTCTGCAATGATCATAAACAGATTTTTAGTTGTATTTGATCTGTATTTTGCTTCTATGTATTCCTCAAAGCCTTCCGGCATGATATTATGCATATTTTTTATATCATGGCATATCATCGCAAAATCGTAACCATGAATAAAATGCTCCAAGAACAGCAGATTCTTTGTGCCGATATAAATACCGGGCATTTGTTTGATCGAAGATAAGAGCTTTCTTTCCACAGGTGTAATATCCTTTTTCATTTGAACCTCCATACTAAAAGCACAGTTAGATATACTGTCCCCCCACAACTTGGTGTTTAGTACATTATATCACTTTTAGAGTATGAAATCAATACACTTAGGATTATACAAAGCCTTATTTTAATGTAAAGTAAAACACCTTTTGCTTTGTTGACATATCTTCCTTTTTATTGTATATTCCGCCCTCAAAATTAAGAATGAACCGATACTCACCCGGAGGGAAATCATAGTTATATTCT
>ONLC01000124.1 GCA_900318545.1 uncultured Eubacteriales bacterium | reverse complement strand
ACCTTCGCTCCCTTGAAATAGTATTCAAGTATATCCCTGTGGTCTTTTCCGTCATGTGCCATAGCGTTTGCTCCGTAAAGGCTCAGCCCTACAAGGTGCCCGAGCCCGTGAGTGGTGAACGTGAATTTTCCGCTTTTGTATTTCACCTCGGCACAGGGCGATGACAGACCCAGTGCCGCACAAAGCTCCCCCGAGGAGACTTCGTTTCCGCAGACAAGGGCTTTTGAGATGATCCCGTTTTTGTCTGTCTCAAGCTCCGTGAGAGTTTTTTTCTCAGCCTTTGAAAAATCAATATCGGGAAAGGCCTTTTCAAGCTTTTTCTGAAGCTCCCCGACAGTGAGTGTTATTACCGCCTCATAGTCGGGGCTTTTATTGTCCTGAGGGCTTTCACGCTGACCAGATAGGGTATATCCTGTCCCCATGCGTCCTTGGCTGAGCGTGTCACTCCGCAGGAAACTGCGTGGTAGGCAGGCAGTACAGGCTCGCCGTCATAAAGCAGAACTTCGGTCTTTGTGTCGGCGGTAAGCCTGCAAAGCCTTGAAAATACGTTCTCAAAATCCTTGCCGAAGTACTTTTTTGCCTGAGCCTTCGTAAAGAAGGACTGGTATTTCTGCCTGTCATCGCTGACAAGAGCGCCCTTCAGCTCCTTAGTCGGAGATTCCTTTTCGGCTCTGCGCCTGCGTTCAAGATAGGTGCGTATAAGCACAGCCTGAGCCTTTATAGCTTCATTCTCATAGCTTTCGGGTATCTGAGCCATCAGCGACAGTGCTATAAACTCGGTCTCGTCATAGTCAGCGGTCTTGCCTGTGCTTTCCGAGAGTACCCTGACTGTTCTCCCCGAGGCAGGTACAGCCGAGACCTGTGAGCCCTCGGGCTTGTCTCTCCCGATGAAAACAAGAGCAGGCACAAGTGCTGCCAGAACCGCAAAAACGAGCGTTATTTTTATCACATCATTCATAGCTATCCCTCCGAGGACATTATATACCTGCGGCTGCAAAAAATCAGACGGAAAATGTCAGTTGCGTCTGATTTGACAAGTTGTCTTTTTTATGGTATAATATTTAAACTTATTTAAGAATGTCTGAAAGAAAGGGGATATTTGCTATGGTAAGCAATAAAGCAAGGTCTATGCTGTATAAGAGGTTTGTTGAGAACAATGCTATAGACCCTAAGCTCTACGATAAATATGTGGTAAAAAGAGGCCTCAGAAACTCCGACGGTACCGGAGTTATGGCAGGTCTGACTAATATCTGTAACGTACACGGCTACGTTGTTGATGAGGGAGTAAAGTCGCCTATACAGGGTCAGCTTATATACAGAGGCTACAACATCCGAGATCTTGTAGACAATGCAAGAAAGGAAAACCGCTTTGCCTATGAGGAGATAGTTTATCTGCTTCTTATGGGAGACCTTCCGAATACTGAGGAGCTTGCGGCATTCCGTGCTATGCTTGCTGAGAACAGAGCTCTGCCTGCCGACTTCTTTGAGGATATGATACTTAAAGCCCCCTCAAAGGATATAATGAACAAGATTGCAAGGTCTATCCTTGCACTCTATTCCTATGATGATGACCCCGAGAACCGCTCGCCTGAGTATGAAATGGCGACCGCTATCTCGATCATATCGAAAATGCCTAATATTATGGTATCTGCATATCAGGTTAAAAGGCGTTCGTTTGACGGTGCAAGTATGTTCCTGCACCCGCTGATACCCTCACATTCAACTGCTGAGATGATTCTTTCTGCTCTCAGACCTGACAGGCAGTTTACTGACGATGAAGCAAAGCTTCTTGACCTTATGATGCTTCTGCACGCTGAGCACGGCGGCGGAAACAACTCCACCTTTGCGTGCAGGGTGCTGACCTCATCGGGAACGGATTCCTACTCTGCATATTCAGCTGCGGTAGGAGCTCTGAAGGGTACACGTCACGGCGGTGCTAACAAGAAGGTCTCCGCTATGCATGAGTGCATAAAGGCACACGTTCACAACTGGGAGGACGATGATGAGATCGCAGCCTTCCTTGAAAAGATACTCAGAAAGGAAGCCTTTGACGGCTCGGGACTTATCTACGGTATGGGTCACGCTGTATATACGCTTTCCGACCCGAGATGCGAGATCCTTAAAGAGAACGCGATCAAGCTTGCAAGAGGCACTGAGTTTGAGAAGGAATTCAGACTCCTTGACGCTATCGAGAGGCTTACTCCCGAGCTTTTTGCGAGGGTAAAGGGCAACGATAAGGTAATGTGTGCAAACGTTGATATGTACTCGGGCTTTGTATACAGAATGCTCGGTATCCCCGAGGATCTGTTCACTCCTATGTTTGCAGTTTCGAGAATGGCAGGCTGGTGTGCTCACAGATTCGAGGAGCTCGTAACAGGGAAGCGTATTATCCGTCCTGCTTATAAGTCTGTAACAGCAAATAAGGTGTATGTTCCGCTGGCAGAAAGATAATGCGGTACAGTCTGAGTATAAAAAGCTTTACAATTGGCGAAATATGTGCTATAATAAGATCGGGTATGTGTACCCGGTCTTATTTTGATTGGAGGTGTCTGCGGTGAAAAGGTTAGTCTGCTCTCTGAGCTGTGCGTCAGCTATGCTTTTAAGCGGCTGTACGGGCGTTTCGTTTACGGTGGACACGCTTCTCAATGCCCCGAAGTTCACCGAGGAGCAAAGTGCTATCCATGAGGCTCTTATAGAAAGGGTCGGAAGCAATATTACGCTGAAATATCCGAGAAACGGGGATTACCGCTCCGCCTTTGTTATTGCAGATATTGACGATGAGCCCACTGATGAAGCTCTTGTGTTCTACGAGTATGCTTCAAGCAGCGGAAAGGACGGACTGAGGGTAAATATCCTTGATAAGAACAGTCAGGGCAAGTGGTACTCCGTAAAGGAGCTTGCAGGCGGAGGAACGGAAATAGACAGAGTTATGATATCCTCTGTCGGTGATGAGGGCAATACAGATGTGCTGGTCGGCTATCAGAACCTTACGAGCGAGGAGAAAACTCTGGAGATATACAGCTACAAGGACAAGGAGTTCAACCGCATAGCCGAGGATCAGTATTCAGTGCTTGAACCGATAGACATAAACAACGACGGTCATAATGAGGTAGTAGCTATTTCAAAGTCTACCGAGTCCGAAACAGGTGTATCTGTGGTGACGGCATCACTCCTCAGAACTGAGGACGGTGAGATCACCAAGGACGCAGGCATCAGAATGTGTGACGGTGTTCAGAACTATATCCAGTCTAAGTCGGGCTATATTGAGGGCGGAAGAAGAGCTCTCTTTGTAGACGGCCTGAATGCAGAGGGAAACCTCCAGACCGAAATAGTTTATTACCGCTATTCAAGTCTTCAGAATCCCATGGAGCAAAGACCTGATAAGCTCCTTCCTAAATGTATCAGACCTGCAGGCTACTACTGCACCGATATAGATGAGGACGGAGTTATCGAGATACCAACGACCTCGGCAATGATAGGCTATGAAAATGCAGTCACCGAGGAAATGGTCTATATGACAACGTGGAGCGAGTACAGAGACTTCTATGACCTTAAAGAGAAGTACAGCGGCTACTATGCTATCTCGGACGGCTATTTCTTTGCCTTCCCGAAGAGGTGGAACAGCTCAGTTACCGTGAAAAAGGATACTGAATCGGGCGAGCTTGTTTTCTATAAATACACAGGCGACATAAACACAAGCTCGGAGGAAATAATGCGTATAGGTCTTTCACCGAAGGCAAAGACCGAGAGGTATGTGTCTGACGGATATCAGGTGGTCGGGAGCAAGGGTCAGCTTGACTACGTTGTGAAGCTTCCGCTTGACAAGCGTGAAAAGCTTATACCCACTATAGATGAAGTAACTAATAACCTTTATATAACAGATTAAAGGAGGAAAAAACAAATGAAAAGAGTGCTGGTTTGCGAGGACGAGGACTCCATCAGAGAGTTTGTCGTGATCAATCTTGTAAGAAGCGGCTATGAGGTGATCGACGTCGGCAACGGCGAGGACGCTCTCAAGGCTTATGATGAGAAGGACGGCGACTTCGATGTTGCTCTCCTTGACATTATGATGCCCGGCATTGACGGTATGCAGGTGTGCAAAAAAATCAGAGAGAAGAACACTAACATTGGTATAATCATGCTCTCGGCAAAGAGTCAGGAAATGGATAAGATATCCTGCCTTATGGCGGGCGCTGATGACTACATCACAAAGCCGTTTTCTATCTCCGAGCTTATCGCAAGAGTAGATGCAGTGTGCAGAAGAGTGAGCCGCTCGGGAACAAAGACCGAGGAGACCTCTTCTATCACCTCGGGACCTTTCGTTCTGAACTTAAAGAGCAGGACGGTTCTTAAAAACGGTCAGCAGATAGACCTTACTCAGGTAGAGTATCAGATAATGGAGTACTTCTTCAAGAATCAGAATACTGCCCTTGACAGAACAAGCATACTTAACCACATCTGGGGCGAGAGCTACTACGGCGATGATAAGATAGTTGATGTGAACATCAGAAGAATAAGAATGAAGATAGAGGACGAGCCCTCAAACCCGAAGTACATTCTCACTATCTGGGGCTTTGGCTATAAGTGGTCGCCCGGAAACGGCTGATACAAACACAAACAGGGAGTAGGTAGGTGTGTCCGCACTGCGGACGGGATATATGAAAAAATCACATAGAAATATTGCCCGCAGGAGCATCACACGCCACTGGCTAACTAACAGCCTGGGGGCTGTAACGGTGATACTGCTGCTGCTTGAGGTGCTGCTGATCTTCCTTATGAGGAACTATTATTACAGCTCCGCAAGACAGTATCTGACATCTCGAATGAAGATAGTTACCACAGCGATAATGAATACCTCGGGCGAGGAACAGACAAACTATAATGCCCAGATACGCTCCATTGTTGAGGGCTATGAGGACAAGGACAAGATAGAGCTCATGGCTATAAAAACAAACGGAGAGGTCGATGTTACATCATCGGGCTTTTCACCCTCGGGCAAGGATAATATGCAGGACTATACTGACGCCAAGAAGTCAGACACGGGAACCGCCTCGCAGATATATGAGCTGGAAACAGGCGAAAAGGTGCTTGCAATGACGGCGGTGATCTCACCGAAGGGAAGCGAGTACGAGGCTGTAAGAATGCTTTCGTCAATGAAGAATATAGATTCGCAGATAGTGCTTCTGGCAGTTATAATGACGGGCGTAGTAATTGCGATAATTCTGCTTATGCTGTTCTCGGGTCTGTTCTTTATAAAGTCGATAGTTATCCCTATCAGAAACGTAAATGATGTTGCAAGAAAGTTTGCAACGGGGGATTTCAGAGAGCGTATCGAAAAACAGCGTGATGATGAGCTGGGCGAGCTCTGCGACTCCATAAACTATATGGCTCAGGAGCTCTCAAATACGGAGCAGATGAAAAATGAGTTCATATCCTCCGTATCGCATGAGCTGAGAACTCCGCTTACAGCTATCAAGGGCTGGACGGAGACCATCACCATGATGTATGACGATAAGGAGACCTTCAAAAAGGGAATGAGAGTTATCACCAGCGAGACAGAGCGTCTGTCACAGATGGTAGAGGAGCTTCTTGACTTCTCAAGAATTCAGGATAACCGCCTGACCCTTGTCATGGACACGATAGACATTTTAGCAGAGCTTACCGAGACAGTTCTTATCTATCAGGAAAGAGCTAGAGCCTTAGGTATAAAGCTCGATTACTACGAGCCTCAGATGCTCTCCTTCGTGTACGGAGACAAGAACAGGCTAAGACAGGTCTTCATTAACATAGTGGACAATGCTATCAAGTATTCGGATAAGGGCGATACTGTTTCGGTAGAGGCCTATGAAGAGGAAGGCGAGATATGCATTTCTATCTCCGATACAGGCATAGGCATTTCAAAAGAGGATCTTCCGAAGATAAAGACGAAGTTCTTCAAGGCGAACCACACAAGAAGAGGCTCGGGAATAGGTCTTGCCGTAGCTGATGAGATAATACAGCGTCACGGCGGAACACTTGAAGTAGACAGCGAGCAGGGAGTCGGAACTACGGTAATGATAACCCTGCCGTGTATAGAGCAGAACAAGAAATCAGACAAAAACGATACGGTGAACGTTGAGCTTATTTCGACCGAGCCTATAGATAGTCAGGAGGACATCGCAGCAGATGAGCAGCAGACCCGAAACCAATGAGAAATTCAAGACCAGTATAGGCGGACAGGCAGTTATAGAGGGCGTTATGATGAGAGGCCCCGAAAAGGGAGCTATGGCGTGCCGCCTCCCGAGCGGAGAGATCGACCTCGAAACATGGGACGTAAAGGGCGGAAAGGCTTGGTACAGAAAGGTGCCCTTTGTGAGAGGCATATTCAGCTTTGTTTCATCGCTGATGCTGGGCTATAGGTGCCTTATGAAGTCGGCTGACAAACAGATGACAGAAGAGGACGAGGAGCCTGAAACAAAGTTTGAGAAATGGCTCTCCGAAAAGCTGGGAGACAAGATAATGCCGATAGTTTCGGCTATCTCAATGCTGCTTGGCATCGGCCTTGCGGTGGTGCTTTTTATGTGGCTGCCGTC
>ONLC01000011.1 GCA_900318545.1 uncultured Eubacteriales bacterium | reverse complement strand
CTTCGGTGATAAATCTTACGAGAAGATGCAGGCAGCAATTGAAGCATCAAGGCACACAGAACTCAGCCGCGTACTTTACGCTATGGGGATACCGAATATCGGCAGAGCTGCTTCAAGGCTTATCTGCGCAGAATACACGACTCCTGACGAGCTTGAGAAGCTCACAGTCGAACAGCTTACGGTGATCGACGGAATAGGAGAGGTGCTCGCAGGGGAGTATGAGCGCTTTTTCGCAAATGAAAAAAATCTCAGTGAATTCCGTTCACTTATCGCAGAACTTGATATAGCGCCCCCGATGGAGATAAACTCTGCTTCAGGAATAGCCGGAAAGGCCTTCGTCATAACAGGCTCGGTGCATATCTGGAAAAATCGCAGCGAACTCAAAGCCTATATCGAGGCAAACGGCGGCAAGGTCGCTTCAGCGGTATCCTCAAAGACAGATTACCTCATAAACAACGACTCGACCTCCAATTCGTCAAAGAATAAGACCGCGCGTGAACTGAATATCCCGATAGTTACCGATGACAGGCTGGTAGAGATGTCCTTCGGTATATATGAGGGAAAGGAGATCTCATTCAGTGATCCCGAATGCCCGATAAACCAGCTTTTCCTGCACCCCGAGGATTATACCGTTCCTGTACGGGACGGTGAGAGCCTTGATGAGCTCTTCGCACGAACAGGGGAGTTTCTTGAAGAGGTAGTTATGGGTCAGGTAAGGGCAGGAAAGGACGTTCTTATTGTAGGTCACGGAGCTATGAATTCAAGTATAGTCTGCCGCATTCTGAATAAGCCGAGAGCTGACTTCTGGAAGGCAGGCATAGATAACTGCAGGCTTATGAAGCTAATGTAATAAAAAGAAAAGGAAAAACAGACATGAACAAACCATTGAGGATAGCCCTTACAAAGGGAAGACTTGAAAAGGATACAGTCGGGCTTTTAGAGAAGATAGGCTATGACTGTACTTCTGTCAGAGAAAAGGGAAGAAAGCTTATTCTGCCGATAGAGGACGCAAATGCAGAGGTAGTGCTTGCAAAGGCAAATGATGTTATCACCTACGTTGAGCACGGTGTCTGCGATATGGGCGTTGTGGGCAAGGACACTATAATGGAGATGCAGGGAAAATTCTTTGAGCTGGTTGATCTCGGCTTCGGACGCTGCAGGTTTGCTCTTGCTGTCAAAAAGGGGAGCGACTTCTACAGCGGCTTCGGTGTGAAGACCGTAGCTACAAAGTACCCGAACATCACAAGAAAGTTCTTTGAAGAAAAGGGCATGGACGTTGAGATCATAAAAATAGAGGGCTCGGTGGAGCTTGCACCCCTGCTTGAGCTGGCAGACGGTATAGTCGATATAGTCGAGACGGGAACAACGCTCAAGGAAAACGGCCTTGAAGTGATCGAGGACGTCTGCCCCGTATCTGCAAGGCTGATCGTGAATATGGTCAGCATGAAGCTCAGACAGAAGGAGATTGAAGCCTTTGTTGAGCTTATAGAGAAAAATCTGGAAAGGAAATGATATTATGATAAACATCAGAAAGATCTATGTCAACGGCACTGACGAGGTCGAGTTTTTCAAGCAGCTGGAGAAGAGAAGCGGAGAGACCGACAAGAAGGTAACAGCCGTTGTAAATGAGATAATCGAGAACGTAAGAAACGAGGGCGACAAGGCAGTAAAGGCCTACACCGAGAAGTTTGACGGTAAGCTTCCTCAGTATTATGAAGTACCCAGAGATGTTATAAACGATGCTCTCACCGAGGCTGACCCCAGGTTTGTTGAGGCACTGCTGAACTCAATCGCCAACATAACCGATTTCCACCAGAGACAGAAGTCGCAGAGCTTTGTAAATGCAAGGGCTGACGGCTGTATAATGGGTCAGAAGGTAAGAGGTCTTAACAGAGTAGGTCTGTATGTTCCCGGAGGTACGGCTGCATATCCGTCGTCGGTGCTTATGAATGCTGTGCCTGCCAAGATCGCAGGAGTGAATGAGATCATTATGGTGACACCTCCTCTTAAAGACGGCACACCAAATAAGGATATACTTGTAGCCGCATCGCTTTGCGGAGTGGACAGAGTGTTCATGTCGGGCGGAGCACAGGCTATCGCAGCACTGGCATTCGGAACTGAGGAGATTCCTAAGGTAGATAAGATAGTAGGCCCCGGAAACATCTATGTTGCAACTGCTAAGAAGCTTCTTTACGGCACTGTTGACATTGACATGATAGCAGGACCGAGCGAGATACTCGTTATGGCTGACGATACCGCAGAGCCTAAGTTCGTAGCGGCAGACCTTATGTCTCAGGCAGAGCACGATGTTATCGCATCGGCTATCCTTGTAACTACAAGCGAGAGAGTCGCTGATGAAACTATAAAAGAGATCGACAGACAGATGCAGTACCTTGAAAGAAAGGACATCATTGAGAAGTCGCTTACAAACTACGGTGCAGTAATGATATGTGAAACTAAAGATCAGGCTGTTGAGATGGCTAACCGTTATGCTCCCGAGCACCTTGAAGTTCTCTTTGAGAACCCGATGGAGTATGTCGGCAGGCTCGATAATGCAGGCTCTGTATTCCTTGGCTCTTATGCTTCCGAGCCGCTTGGAGATTACTATGCAGGACCTAACCACGTTCTTCCTACAAGCGGAACTGCAAGGTTCTTCTCGCCTCTCGGAGTGAACAGCTTTGAGAAGCGTTCTAGCTTTATCTACTACACCGAAGACGCCCTCAGAGAAGCAAAGGACGATATTGTTCTTGTTGCTGAGAAGGAGGGTCTTACAGCTCACGCAAATGCAATAAAGGTCAGATTTGAGGACTGATAATATGAGAGTATCCGAAATAAAAAGAAAAACAAAAGAGACCGATATAGAGGTCTTTGTAAAGCTTGACGGCGAGGGCAAGGTAAGCATCGACAGCGGTATAGGCTTTCTAGACCATATGCTTACAGCCTTCGGTGTTCACAGCGGAATTGATCTTGACGTTAAGTGCAAGGGCGACCTCTATGTTGACGGTCACCACACAGCCGAGGACATAGGCATCTGTATAGGCAAGGCGTTCGCCGAGGCTCTTGGCGACAAGGGCGGTATTGCACGCTACGGCTCGGCTTATGTGCCTATGGACGAAGCCCTCTGCTTCTGCTCACTTGACATAAGCGGAAGACCCTTCCTTGTGTTCAATGCAGAGTTCCACGATGACAGGGTAGGTGAGTTCGATACCTGCCTTACAGAGGAGTTTTTCAGAGCCTTCGCTTTCAATTCGGGCATTACGCTTCACATAATGGAATACTACGGAAAGAACGATCACCACATAATTGAAGCAATGTTCAAGGCTGTGGCTCACGCACTGAAAGATGCGATGAAGCAGACAGGCGGCGGAGTTCTTTCAACTAAGGGAGTGCTGTAATGATAGCGATCATAGATTACGGTGCAGGAAACATTTTCTCGGTCAAGAACGCACTTGACCATCTGGGCTGCGAAAGCAGGCTCACAGACAAAAAAGAAGAGATAGAAAAAGCCGATGCGGTTATTCTCCCGGGAGTGGGAGCATTTCCGTGGGCTATGAATATGCTCAGGCAAAGCGGCCTTGTTGAGGTTATCAAAGACTCGGCTAAGAGCAAGCCCTTTATGGGAATCTGCCTTGGTATGCAGCTTTTGTTTGAGAAAAGCTTCGAGTTTGAAGAGTGCGAGGGTCTGGGGCTTGTTGAGGGCTATGTGGACAGGATCACAGACCCGGGGCTTATCATTCCGCACATGGGCTGGAACAAGCTTGAAATAAGTCAGCAGAGTCCGCTTTTCAAGGGCTTGGGCGAGGACGAGTATGTTTACTTTGTTCATTCCTATAAGGCCTTCTGTGAGGATAAGAACCTGTATTCCTATGTGGAGTACGGCTCAAAGGTGCCTGCTGTGGTTGGTGACGGAAAGTTTGTTTACGGCTGTCAGTTCCACCCCGAAAAGAGCGGTAAAACAGGGCTGAAAATTCTTGAGAGCTTCGCCGCTATGAGGGCATAGAATGGAGATCACAAACAAGAATATAGACGGCGGAAAGGCCTTTGACTGGGGAAAAACGTCTGATGACTATGCAAGGTACCGTGACATTTATCCCGAGGCTTTCTATAAGCTTCTGACGGACAGGGGCTTGGGTGTCAGCGGACAGCGTGCTCTCGATATAGGCACGGGAACGGGAGTGCTTCCGAGATTTATGAACCGCTTTGGTGCAAAGTGGACAGGCGCTGATATAAGTGCAGAGCAGATCGCTCAGGCAAAAAGGCTCTCGGAGGGAATGGGTATAGACTATGTTGTGTCCTCCGCCGAGGAGCTTGACTTTCATGATGACAGCTTTGACCTGATAACTGCCTGCCAGTGCTATTGGTATTTTGACCACAAGGTCACGGCAGAGCTGTTTTCAAGGCTTTTGAAAAAGGGCGGAAGGCTTGTTTTTCTCCTGATGAACTGGCTGCCCTTTGAGGACGAGCTTGCAGGAAAGACCGAAGAGCTTGTGCTGAAATACAATCCCGACTGGACAGGTGCAGGAGAGACCTTTAAGCCCATTTATGTACCCGAGGATTACCTTGAATACTTTGAACTGACAGACAGCACATCACAGAGAATGCCTGTGCATTTCAGCAGGGAAAGCTGGAATGGCAGAATAAGAGCCTGTCGGGGGATAGGTGCATCGGGCTTGTCCGTGGAGAAGAAGGCTCAGTTTGAGAGGGAGCACCTTGAAATGCTGTCAGGCTATCCCGAGGAGTTTGATATTCTTCATATAGCAGCTATGGCTGTGCTAACAAACAAATAAGGAGGCATGAAAATGCTTGCTAAAAGAATAATACCCTGCCTTGATGTGCGTGACGGAAAGGTAGTAAAGGGCGTAAATTTCGAGGGCATAAAAGAGGTCGGAGACCCCGTTGAATGTGCCTATGAGTACGATCAGCAGGGTGCTGATGAGATAGTTTTCTACGACATTACAGCATCTCACGAGGGCAGGGGAGTTATCCTTGATGTTGTGCGTGAGACTGCTAAAAAGGTGTTTGTGCCACTCACAGTCGGCGGAGGGATAAAGACCGTCGATGATATAAGAAACACCCTCAGAGCAGGTGCAGATAAGGTGTCTGTAAACTCTCAGGCGGTGCAGAATCCACAGCTTATAAAAGAGGGAGCTGATATTTTCGGAAGCCAGTGTATCTGCGTGGGTGTTGATGCAAAGGCTGTAAGTCCGAATAAATGGACAGTTTACATCAACGGCGGAAGAATAGATATGAAGCTTGACCTTATCGACTGGGTGAAAAAATGCGAACAGCTCGGAGCAGGAGAGATCTGTCTGAACTCCATTGACACGGACGGAGTAAGGGGCGGCTTTGATATACCTATGCTTAAAGCTGTGGTTGATGCGGTAAAGATACCTGTTATCGCCTCGGGAGGAGCAGGAAAGCTCGGCGATTTTGCAGACGCATTTCTTAAAACCGATTGCTCGGCAGCACTTGCGGCATCGCTGTTCCATTTCAGAGAGCTGACAGTAGGACAGGTAAAGGACGACTGCCGTTCAAAAGGCATTATAGTGAGGTAATTATGAGTAAGGTAAAAATAGATATCAATGATCTTGACAAATACTTTCAGAAGAGCGAGCTTATACCTGCCATCGCCTATGAGGTCGATACAAAAACGGTGCTTATGCTCGCCTATATGAATAAGCAAAGCCTAAGAAAAACGCTTGAAACAGGCTATACCTGGTACTGGAGCCGTTCAAGGCAGGAGCTTTGGAACAAGGGAGCGACAAGCGGTCATTTGCAGAAGGTAGTGTCCGTTTTTTCGGACTGTGATGATGATACGCTTCTCATAAACGTAAGGCAGACGGGTGCTGCCTGCCATACGGGCTCTTACAGCTGCTTTTTCAATGAGATGTACAACGAGGAGGAAAACCAATGACAGTTTATCAGGAAATATTCGAGGTGCTCAAAGCAAGAAAGGAGCAGTTCGACAAGGGAGAGGCTCCCGAAAAGTCATACACCTGCTATCTTTATCAGCAGGGTGTTGACAAGATCTGCAAGAAGGTAGGAGAGGAAGCTGCCGAGACTATCATCGCTGCAAAAAACGGCGATAATGACGAGCTCAAAAATGAGATAAACGATCTTCTTTATCATGTAATGGTGCTGGCAGTTAATCAGGGACTTGACTGGTCTGATGTTGAGAAGGTGCTTGATGAGAGAAACGAAAAAATCGGCAACCTGAAGCAGTTCAAAACAGTTGATAAGAACACCTGATAGGAAAGAGTGCATCTATGGGACTTGCTAAGGGAAAGTCAAAGCTTATAAGCTTTCGTTTGCTGGGCGGGGCTCTGCTTGCTCTGGGTGTTATTGCTGTGCTGTTCAGCCTGTATATACTTATATTCGGAGTTAAGGCTCAGGCGAGGTTTTCCAAGGTGCAGCCTGTGAACAAAGGCACGAAGTATATCAACACCTACGAATACAGTGCTGACGGTGAAACCTACAAATATACAGAGCGTGTATCAAACGATGCGGTAGCTGTAAAGGGCGATACCGTTACCGTCAGGTATCTGAGCTTTCTGCCCGGTATTACATTCAGCAGTACTCTGCTGTGGCTGGGCGTTCTGACAGCTGCTATAGGAGCCCTTTGCTTTAAGCTTGGCAGACAAAAAGAATAATTGCACATTTTTGACCTCCTGTGAATAAGATATAGAGAAGTACAAAATTACTTTAATCTATACTTACTGACAGGAGGATCTTTTATGCCTACAAATTCAAACAGCAATTTCAAGGAAGCTGTCTGCCTGGAAGCTATGAGGGTATTTGATTCCTGCTCCTCGCAGGACTGCCTTGAAAACCTTGCAGTCACATTCGATGCAGCCGACCAGACGGTAATAAATGCTGCGGCTTACGTCAAGACCAAATGCATAGACGTTGAGAGTGCTGACTTCACAGTAACGCCTGTTGCCTTCAACAGAGGCTTCTACACAGTTGACTGCACTTACAGCTTCCGCTGTGAGATCGACGCCTACACAGCCGACTCCACAACCCCGACAGTAGTTTACGGCGATGCGACATTCACAAAGACCGTTATTCTCTACGGCAGCGATGCAAGCACCAAGCGTTTTTCCTCGGGCTTCGACCCTGCCCAGCCTGAGCAGGCTCAGGTATCGGGCTGTGCAGCCTGCTGCACATCAACACTGCCGACTGCTACAGTCAATGTGGCGCAGCCGATGTGCTTAGCGGTAAACTTCACACCTGCAACAGAAGCAGAACCGCAGGCAGATGCAGTGGTCGAGATAACTATCGGTATCTTTGCGATAATCCAGCTTACACGTCCTGTATCGATGCTTATGCCGTCCTATGACTACTGCATACCCGGCAAGGAGTGCTCAGCCTCTGACGATACTCCCTGTGAGATGTTCTCGAAGATCAGCTTCCCGACAAATGAGTTCTTCCCTCAGGGGCTTGATGAGAACAGCTGCGGCAGCCTGAACAGTGAGAATACGAACACCGAAAACACCTCGGGCGCTGACAGACAGAATGGTAACCGAAGCTCCAAGAGCTGACATCAATAGCCGGCAAAGAAAAAGCAGGGAAAACCTTGACAGGGTTTTCCCTGCTTTGCAGTTGACAAAACAGTAAAAAAAGATTATAATAGTATATGTATTGTCGGTTAGTGTGCCTATTGGCAGATACAGGGCACTTTCTGACTATGAAACGAGGGATAGTATGACTGCTTCAATAAACGAGGGCAAGCTCTCCGCACAGGAGCAGCTGTACACAAAGGCTCTTGAATATGAGCGCTTTGAGGGGCATAAGCCGCTGGCACTTATTCATTCATTCGGCTGTCAGCAGAATGTAAGCGACGGTGAAAAGCTAAAGGGTATGCTGAGTGCTATAGGCTTTGCCTTTACAGACAAGACCGAGGAAGCCGAGCTTATCATATATAACACCTGCGCCGTAAGAGAGAATGCCGAGGACAGAGTTTTCGGAAACCTCGGGCAGCTTAAAAAGCTCAAAGAGAAAAAGCCCGAACTTATCATAGGTATCTGCGGCTGTATGGCTCAGCAAAAGCACGTTGCCGAGAAGATAAAAGAGTCCTACCGCTATGTTGACCTTGTGTTCGGGACATTTGCCTACGGTGACTTTTATGAAATGCTCAGCGAGATAGTGTTTGATCATAAGAGGGTTTTCAATCAGTCCGACAGGTACGGAGATATAAACGAAGACCTTGTACAGCTCAGAGATGATAAGATAAAGGCTTTTGTGCCTATAATGTATGGCTGCAACAATTTCTGCACATACTGTATTGTACCCTATGTGCGTGGAAGAGAGCGAAGCCGTAAGCCCGAAAGGGTACTTGAAGAGGTAAGAGGGCTGGTCACTCAGGGCTATAAGGAGATAATGCTGCTGGGGCAGAATGTAAACTCCTACAGCTATGGCTTTACCGAGCTTCTGAGGGCTGTTAATGAGATCGAGGGCGACTTCCGTGTGCATTTTATGTCAAGCCACCCGAAGGACGCAAGCCGAGAGCTTATTGATACAATACTCGAGTGCGATAAGATATGCACACATCTGCATCTGCCCGTGCAGGCAGGCTCGGACAGGATACTCAAAGCAATGAACAGGCGCTACACAGTGGACAAGTATATGGAGATAATCGACTACGCAAGGTCAAAGGCTCCCGACTTTTCGTTCACTACCGATATTATAGTGGGCTTCCCGGGTGAGAGCTACGAGGAGTTCTGCATGACGAAGGATGTTATAAAGAAGGTTAAGTACGATAACATCTACTCGTTTGTGTATTCCAGAAGGAGCGGCACTCCTGCGGCAAAGCTTCCCGATGATATTTCGGACAAGCAGAAGGGTCTGTGGCTGAGAGAGCTTATCCTGGAGCAGCGTGAGGTCACAAGCGAGTGGCTCGGCAGATTTGTAGGCAGAACGCTCAGAGTTCTCCCGACAGGAGAGGGCAGAAAGGGCGAAGGCTGGCTTACAGGAAAGAGCGACGAGGATATAATAGTTGAATTTCAGGGCGATAAGAGCCTTGTTGGTAATTTTGTGAGTGTCAGGGCTGTTAAAGCGATGAACTGGGCACTCGAAGGAATACGAGAGGAGGATATCCCACAGGGATAAATATTATGGACGTAATAGAACTGGCAAGAGAGCTTGGAAAGGCTATTCAGCAGGACGAGAGGTACACAAGATACATGAATGCCTGCTCGCTTAACGATACCGATACCGAGCTTCAGAACAAGATCGGTGAGTTTAACATCAAGCGCTCGGAGCTTGGTGAGGAAATGAGAAAAAACGGTAACGATACCGAAAAGCTCAAGGAGCTTAACCGTGACATTCAGGATATGTATAAAGAGATCATGGAGATGCCCAAAATGGTAGAGTTCAATGAGGCGAAGGCTGAGCTTTCAAAGCTTATAACCTCTGTAAACTACATCATTTCGCAGGCATCTGAGGGCGAGGACCCCGAGACCTGCCCAGACACACCGCCTCAGAGCTGTTCAGGCAGCTGTGCAGGCTGTTCGGGCTGCGGCTAAACTCAACATATAGAAAGAGGTGAGCTGCGTTGAACAGCTCAAATGAAGAGATAAAAGGCAATGACGGACTTGCTCCCGCATATCTGGGATATACGCTCGAACAGCTCGAGCAGGAGGGCAAGCTATCGCCGATGATGAGGCATTATTTTCAGGTCAAGGAGCAGTACCCGGGGCATATCCTGTTTTACAGGCTCGGAGACTTTTACGAGATGTTCTTTGACGATGCGGTTAATGTCTCAAAGGCACTTGGACTGACACTTACAGGCCGTGACTGCGGCTTGCAGCGAAGAGCTCCCATGTGCGGAGTGCCGCACCATGCCTGCGATACTTATATAAAGAAGCTTGTTGATAACGGCTTCAGCATAGCTATCTGTGAGCAGACCGCTGACCCTGCCACCTGCAAGGGTATGGTCCCCCGTGAGGTGCTCAGGGTCATCACTCCGGGAACGCTTATTGATAGCTCCATGCTCGATGATTCGGTGAACAATTTCCTTTGCAGCATTTATATGTCTGCCGATGCAGGCGTTTGTGCGGCAGCGTTTGCCGATATATCAACAGGAGAGGTGCATCTGTTTTCGTTCAGCAACAAGGATATGCTTGAGCGTTTGTATAACGAGCTTTCACGCTTTGAGCCCTCTGAGATACTTCTAAACAGTGCTGCTGACGACTGTGCCACCCTGAAGGACTTTATAAGCCTTCGCATTGGCAGCTGTGTTCGGGTGCTTACTGATGATGATTTCAGCATTTTCAAGCATATAGACGAGATCTCGGCTCAGACTACAAAGGAGACCTTTGAAGCTCTGAGAGTTCAGCTTGAAAATGAAAGCTGTGCCGAGTCAGCACTCTGCGGTCTGTTTACCTATGTTTTCAGAACACAGAAAAAGCTTGCAGGAAGGTTCTCCGATGTGCAGGTACATATTGATGACCCGATGATGACTATAGGCTATTCTGCAAGGAGAAATCTCGAGCTTGTCGAAACTCTCAGGAGCAAGGACAAAAAGGGCTCACTTTTGTGGGTGCTTGACAACACAAGAACCTCAATGGGAAGAAGAATGCTTCGTTCCTACATAGAGCAGCCGCTTGTTAATCCTTCAAGGATAATGGAGCGTCTTGACGCTGTTGAGCAGCTGACAGAGTCGCCTGTTGAGCTTTCCGAAATAAAGGAGATACTCGGCGGTGTTTATGATCTTGAAAGGCTTATGACAAGAGTAATGTACAAGAGTGCATCTCCGAGAGATCTGAGGTCTTTGTCGGTAACAGCTGAAAAGCTGCCTGCTCTTAAAGAAATGCTCGAGGGCTTTTCGGCAAAGCTTCTGAAGTCCTGCAATGAGAGGATATCCACCTTAGATGAGATAAACAATCTTATCGGCAACGCCATAGTGGACGAGCCGCCTGTAAGTGTCAAGGACGGCGGAGTTATCCGTGACGGCTTCAATGAGCAGCTTGACAGCCTCAGAAAAATACGCAGCGGCGGCAAGCAGATAATCGAGGACATAGCCGAAAGAGAGCGTGAAAGCACAGGCATCAAGAACCTTAAGGTCGGCTATAACAGGGTATTCGGATATTATCTCGAGGTCACAAAGTCCTATTATGATCTTGTTCCCGAGACCTATATAAGAAAGCAGACTCTTGCAAACTGCGAGAGATTTATTACCGAGGAGCTCAAAAATGCAGAGAACACTATCCTCGGTGCAAGCGATAAGATAATCACTCTTGAGCAGGAGATATTCTCCGAGATAATCGACTTCGCCTCAACTCAGATAAAGACAGTTTCTCAGACTGCCTCGGCAGTCGCACAGATAGATGTGCTCTGTTCATTTGCGGCAGCAGCACTCAACAATAACTACTGCAAGCCCGATCTCACTATGGACGGCTCGATTGAGATAAAAAAAGGCCGTCACCCCGTAGTTGAGCTTATGCAGAAAAACGAGGTCTTTGTCCCGAACGATACATATCTTGACCTCACAGCCAACAGAATGGCAATAGTTACAGGACCTAATATGTCGGGTAAGTCCACATATATGAGACAGATAGCTCTTATCTGCCTTATGGCTCAGATAGGCTCCTTTGTGCCTGCCGAGTACGCAAGGCTCTCGGTGGTTGACCAGATATACACAAGGATAGGCGCTTCCGATGACCTTACAGCAGGGCAGTCAACCTTTATGGTGGAAATGAGCGAGGTCGCAGATATTGTCAAGCACGCAACAAAGAACAGCCTTGTTATACTTGATGAGGTCGGCAGAGGTACCTCTACCTTTGACGGAATTTCGATTGCAAGGTCGGTTGCCGAGTATATTCTTAATTCCAAAAAGCTTGGCTGCAAGACTCTGTTTGCAACGCATTATCACGAGCTTATCTCGCTTGAAAGTGAAATGGAGGGTGTAGTCAACTACTCTGTATCAGTCAGAAAGCAGGGCGGAAATATACGCTTCCTGAGAAAGATAGTCAGGGGCGGAGCTGACCAGAGCTACGGAATAGAGGTCGCAAAGCTGGCAGGACTCCCGAAGAAGATAATCACAAGGGCAGATGAGCTTCTTGAAGAGCTTGAACGTGCAAACCGTGAAAAGCTTGCCGAGGAAGCCGACCGTGACAATGTTCAGGTAAGCTTTGACAGGATAACTGACAGCATGATAGTTGACAAGCTCAGAAAGACCAACATTGATGAGCTCGATGATACAGAGCTTCGTGAATTTATAAAAGAGATCGTAAAATACATTTAAGGCGAAAGCCATAGAACAGGAGCCATAATGGCGGAGATAAAGCTTCTTTCAAAGGAGGTTTCCGAGCTTATCGCAGCAGGCGAGGTTATTGACCGCCCTGCCTCGATAATCAAGGAGCTTCTTGAAAACTCAATAGATGCTTTTGCATCTGTAGTTACAGTTGAAATAAAAAACGGCGGAAGAACCTATATAAGAGTTACCGATAACGGCAAGGGCATTTCTAAAGAGGATCTGCCCACTGCCTTTTTGCGTCATGCAACAAGCAAGATAAATGAAAAGCAGGATCTTGAAAACATAATGACTCTCGGCTTCCGGGGTGAGGCACTTGCGTCTATCTGTGCGGTCGCAAAGGTAGATGTGCTCACCAAAAGACCCGAGGACGACTTCGGAACGCACTATGTTATAGAGGGCACACAGGAGGTCGCTCTTGAAGAGAGCGGCTGCCCTGACGGCACTACCTTTCTTGTGAGGGATATTTTCTATAACGTTCCTGCAAGGCTGAAATTCCTGAAAAAGGACGTTTCCGAGGGCAACGCTGTTGCAGACCTTGTTTCAAAAATTGCACTTTCGCACCCCGAGGTTTCCTTCAAGTTTATCCGAGATAACAAGATAGAGCTCCTCACCGCCGGTGACGGAAAGCTGTATTCTGCTGTGTATTCGGTTTTCGGAAGAGAGTTTGCCTCGTCACTTATGGAGGTGGACTATTCCTATCAGGGTATGAGGGTCACAGGCTATACCGTAAAGCCGCTGTCCGCTAAGCCCAACAGGAGATTTCAGAATTTCTTTGTAAACCACAGATATATAAAGTCAAAGGCTATGGCGGCGGCACTTGAAGAAGCTTACCGCAATCAGATAATGGTGGGAAAGTTTCCTGCCTGCGTGCTTTTTGTTGATGCTCCTCCGAATACGGTCGATGTAAATGTTCACCCGACTAAGACAGAGGTGCGATTCTCGAACGAAAAGCTTATGCACGAGGCTGTTTACTTTGCAGTTAAAAACTCACTTCTGATGTTTGACGCTCCGAACAAGATGACTCTTGACAAGGGCAGACATTTTTCCGAGCGTGAGCTTTATGAAGTACCGCCCAAGGACACGGGCACTCAGATGCAGTTTGTTACCGAGCCTGTAAAGCCTGCCGAGCCTGTAAAGCAGGTCTCTCAGCCTGTGTATTCCGATAACAGAGCAGAGCCTGCCAAGCCCTCTGAGCCGATAGTTTCAAAGGTGGAGCTGAAAAAGCTTGATCCCGAGCAGATAGAGAGAGCAAAGCAGGGCGAGGATATTTTCCTATCACAGCTTGATGAGCCCGTGCCTGCCGCTCCTGAGCCTGTTCCCGAACCTGTCCCCGAGGAGCCAAAGCCGCTCACTGTCGAGGATATGAACAGGATAGTAAATGAGCTCCCTGCAGAGCCCGAGACATCAGATGAGAATGAGGGCTTCAAGTTTATAAATGCTCAGAGCTTTGAAAAAAAGCAGGAGCCTGTTACCATTCAGTTTGCCAAGAAAGAAGAGCCGAAGCCAATAGTTATAGGCGAGCTCTTCAAGACCTTTGTGATAGCCCAGTGCGGCAATGAAATGATACTCATGGACAAGCACGCTGCGCACGAGCGTTATATCTTTGAGCAGATAAAGGACGATGCAAACAAGCTCCAGCCGCAGTTTCTCTTAGAGCCCATAATGGTGCTGCTCTCATACCCCGAGTATGACGCAGTCTGCGAGAATTTGGAGAAGATAGCAGTCTTGGGCTTTGAGGTAGAGCCCGATACAGCCCCGACTGTTGCCGTAAAGGGTGTGCCGATAATCCTCGGCGACAATGACCCGACAGAGGTTCTCTGTGAGCTTGCGAAAAACCTTATGGACAATAAGATAAACCCTCAGTCCGAGGTGTTTGACGACCTATACCATTCGGTAGCCTGCAAGGCAGCTATCAAGGCAAATGATGACAACAGCATAGCCGAGCTTCAGGCACTGCTTGATGCCGTATATGAAAATGACGATATAAGATACTGCCCTCACGGAAGGCCTGTAATAATCAAGCTTACCAAGAGGGATATAGAAAAGCAGTTCAGAAGAATAGTATAAGGAGCGGATATATTGACTGAAAAAATACCGCTTATAGTAATAGCAGGCCCTACAGCCTCAGGGAAAACGGCTTTGTCGGTGGAGCTTGCAAAGGAGTACGGTGCCGAGATAGTATCTGCCGATTCTATGCAGATATACAAAGGCCTGAGTATAGCGACTGCAAAGCCCACTCCCGATGAAATGCAGGGTGTGCCGCACCACCTGATAGATTTTTTAGAGCCCGATCAGCCGTTTTCGGTAGCTGATTATGTAAAGCTCGCAGGAGAATGCATAAGGGACATTTATTCAAGAGGAAAGCTCCCGATAGTCTGCGGCGGAACAGGGCTTTATATAAGCTCGCTTGTACAGAATATCCTTTTTGATGATACCGCAGGCGACCCCGAGATAAGAAAGCGTCTTGAAGCTGAGATAAAGGAGCACGGCAACCACGCTTTGTGGGAACGGCTCAGAGAAATTGACCCCGAGTCCGCAGAAGCAGTCCACGAAAACAACACACCGAGAGTTGTAAGAGCACTCGAGGTCTATGAAAAGACGGGAATTCCGCTTTCTGTTCATAAGAAAAACTCAAGGCGTGAGGAAAGCCCCTATGATGCCCTTATCTACGGGCTGACCTTTTCTGACAGGCAGATGCTTTATGACAGGATAGATAAAAGAGTCGATATTATGGCTGAGCAGGGGCTGGTTGAAGAGTGCAGAGCCGTTTATGAAGCAGGCGGACTTGCAACCTGTGCTCAGGCAATCGGCTATAAGGAGCTTATTCCGTACTTTGATGGCGAGGCATCGCTTATTGAATGTATTGACAAAATAAAGCAGGAAACACGCCGTTATGCTAAAAGACAGCTCACCTGGTTTAGGCGTGTTGACGGAATTTCGTGGATTGAGTCGGATAAATTTGTTGAACTTAAAAAAATTATAGAAAAATTGAAAAATGATATAGCCAAATCGAAAATTATGTGTTATAATATAATTTGATAGTTTATATCTGTGTAAAGACCCCTAGGAGGAATCGAAATGAATAAGAGTATTAATTTGCAGGACGTTTTCCTGAACCAGATCAGAAAAGAGAAAATTCTGGCTACCTTTATCCTTATGAACGGCTTTCAGTTCAAGGGCGTTGTCAGAGGCTTTGACAGCTACGTAGTAGTCCTTGACTGCTCGGGAAATCAGAATGTTGTTTATAAGCACGCAATTTCGACTATTATCCCGTCGAAGTCTGTGAATATCCTTGATGCAGCCTCAGGAACGGAGGGCTGATAAGAGATCATGAAGTCACTGACCGTAAAGATAATTACAGGTCTGCTTTCTGTTTTTCTTCTGACAACCATTGGCAATCAGATATATTACCGCCTTCATGACAGACATGACACCGAGGAGGCTGTTCTCGTTACTATAAATGAGGATATACCCTTTAAGGGCGTTATCATAAGGGATGAGAAGGTGATAACCTATGACGGCTCGGGAGTGCTTGATTATGCTTATCCTGACGGAAGCAAGGTGTCTGTCGGAAATACTATAGCTGAGGTCTATCCCTCTGAGGACGATATCCTTCTCAATGACAGGATATCGAAGATCGAGGATCAGATATCCGCTTTGCAGCAGGCTCAGGAGCCGGGGCTTCTGACCTCTGTGCAGTCCGAAACTGTAAGAACGGGCATAGATCAGAAATATAAGGATCTTCTGGCAAGCGTATCGAAAGAGGATTATGCAGATGTCAGAAGCACTAAGGATTCTCTTGCCCTTTCAATGAATATCTATTCGATAGTCACAGGTGCTGACGAGAACTACGATGATGCTATAAAAAGGCTCACCGAGCGTAAAAATCAGCTTAAAAAGGAGGCTGTCAAGGCAAGCGGAGTTATAACCGCAGGCGAGACAGGCTACTTTGTTTCGTATTCGGACGGCTTTGAGGACAAGCTCAGCAAGTCAAAAATCAGCGAACTGACAGAGAAGGATATTAAAAACGCCATTAAGGGCAAGGCTGAACCGAAGTCTAACGCTATCGGTAAGATGTTTACGGATTATTCCTGCTATATTGCAGGCATAATTGACACCGATAAGAGGATTTCTGAGGGTGCTGTGCTCAGCATGACGACTAATTCTTCAAAGAATGTGTATGACGTTAAGGTAGTATCCTCAAAGACTATCGGAGAGGACGGCAAGTCGCTGGTCATTTTCTCGTGCAACAGACTTGATGAAACGCTTGTAGAGTCAAGGGTAAAGTCGTTCAAGCTCATATTTGATGAGTATCAGGGCATTAAGGTGCCCAGAGATGCCATCAGATTCAGGGACAATGACAAGGGCGTGTATGTTATCCTCGGAAAGGATATCACATTCAAGAAGATAGATGTTATCTATGAGGGTGACGATTTCGTCCTTTCAAAGAATACAGCAGAAGAGGATAATCTCCTCCTCTATGACCAGATTTTGTTAGAGGTGGTTACAAGTGACAGTGCAGAGCAGGCCTCAGGAGCAGGCTCTTCTGAAAAATCAGGATAATATTTTTCCTGATATCCTTGAAAATTATAAAGAAATATGTTATAATATAGAGAACGCTAAGGCAAAGTATCGCAAAAGCGACGATATTGTGCGGCTTATGGCGGTTACAAAGACCGTTGCACCCGAGAAGATAAACTATGCGGCTTCTCTTGGGGCAACGCTTCTCGGAGAGAACAGAGTGCAGGAGTTCCTTTCAAAAAAGGACAGCTACACTAAAGATGCAGAAGTCCATTTTATTGGACACTTGCAGACCAATAAGGTCAAATATATTATTAATGATGTAAGTCTCATTCAGTCGGTGGACAGCATAAAGCTTGCAAAAGAGATAGACAGGATATTCTTTTGGTGATAATTGTTTAACAAATTCATTTCC